>NZ_JBHZAH010000096.1:0-19329 GCF_042754225.1 Rhodococcus sp. NPDC059234 | reverse complement strand
AGTTCAATTCACTCGACCGGCCGCCATTGCACATATAATGATCAACGTGCACACCAACACCTCCGCGCCAGGCTCGACCGAATGAACTGTCGTCTGAGCATCGTGTTGCCTCTCCTTGCGCTGTCGCCGTCACCGCCCGCCGAAGAACGACTGCTGATCGCGCGTCGGTGTGTGCGGTTCCCGCTGACTGTGCAGACCGCTCTGCAGATCCGGAATCGGGCGACTGCCTGACGCTCGGATCCAAACCTGACCAAATCATTAGTCAATAGGGCCTGAGCCATTGACTAATAATTTAGTCAGTGTGAGGATCCTCTCATGACAGATACGTCACATGAACAGATGATCACCGACCGTGCCCCGTCGACGACCTGGCGGATGCCGGCCGAGTGGGCGCCCCACGAGCGGTGCCTCATGGCCTGGCCCACCCGTGAAAGCCTCTGGGGCCCCTACTTCGAGGAGGCGAAAGCCGAATACGCCGCGACCGCGAACGCGATCGCAGGGTTCGAGCCGGTCCTGCTGATCGCAAATCCTGGCCAGGGCGACGAGGCCCGCGCCGCGTGCGGCAGCAACGTGGAGGTCGTGGAGCTGGCAATCGACGACTCCTGGATCCGGGACTCGGGCCCGCTGGTCGTCCTCGAGCAGGCGGGGCGGCGTGCGGCCGTCGACTTCGGGTTCAACTCGTGGGGCGAGCGGTTCCTGCCGTACGACAAGGACGCCACCATCAGCCGTCGAGCGCTCGAGGTCCTCGGTATCGACCGCATCCCGTCGGACATGGTCCTCGAGGGCGGTGCGATCACGATCGACGGCGAAGGAACCCTGATCACGACGGAGCAGTGCCTGCTCAACGAGAACCGCAATCCCTCCATGTCGAGGGAGCAGATCGAGAACGAGCTCGAGGCGCGCTTGGGAGTGTCGAAGGTGATCTGGCTCCCCTACGGCGGCTATGACGACACCCACACCGACGGACACGTCGACGGCGTCTGTACCTACGTGCGGCCCGGCGTGGTGATCGCCCAGACCTGCGAAGACCCGGAGCTGCCCGACTACGAGCGGATGGCCGCGAACCTGAAGGTCCTGAGGGAGTCGACGGACGCCGCGGGCCGGCCCTTCGAGATCCTCGAACTGCCTCAGTTCCCCTACACGACGCTGCCGGACGGCACCGAGACGATGGTGGCCTATGCCAACTTCTACGTCGCGAACGGCGGCGTGATCGTCCCGACAGCGGGGCACGAACTCGACGACCCGGCCCTGGCGACGCTGCGCCTCGCGTTCCCGGACCGCGAGGTGGTCGGAGTGCCCGGCAACATCGTCGCGTACGGCGGCGGCGGCGTGCACTGCATCACCCAGCAGATCCCGGCGGCACACTCGACCCCGGCGGTGACCCGATGAATGCACACGACGGCGCCGACCTCGCCGGAGCGATCGGGCCGAAGATCGAGGATGACGGCCAGTTCGTGATCGTCACGTCGGTCGACACCGTGCTTCCGTCGCCCGCCCGCGACCTTCCTCCGACGAGGGACCGGATCCGGGTCGGCGCGGTGCAGACCTCATGGCACGCCGATCCGGAGGAGCACAAGGCCGCCCTGGCGGCCGGTGTGCGGCGTGCCGCCGACTTGGGCGCGCAGGTCGTGTGTCTGCAGGAGCTGACACTGAGCCCGTACTTCGCGACAGTTCCCGACAACGCCGATGCCGCGAACCACAGCGAGCCGATCCCCGACGGACCGACGACCTCGTTCGCGCGGGAACTCGCGGCCCGGCACGACATCTTCGTCCATGCCTCGCTCTACGAGCACAGCGACAGTGGGCAGGGGTTCAACACCGCGATCCTCGTCGGTCCGGACGGCGCGGTGCTCGCGCGGACCCGCAAGCTGCACATCCCGGCGTTCCCCGGGTACCACGAGGATCGCTACTTCGACTCCGGTGACAGCGGATTCCCCGTGATCGACGCCGCGGGCAGCCGGTTCGGATTCCCGACCTGCTGGGACCAGTGGTTCCCCGAGCTGGCTCGGGTGTACTCGATGCGCGGGGCCGAGATCCTCGTCTACCCCACGGCGATCGGTAGCGATCCCGACCTGAAGGAGTTCGACACCCAGCCGATGTGGCATCAGATGATCTCGGGAAACGGTCTGGCCAACGCCACCTTCATGGTGGCCGTCAATCGGATCGGCCACGAGGACGGGATCACCTTCTACGGATCGTCCTTCGTCTCGGATCCCTACGGCCGGACGATCGTTCAGGCTCCGCGTGATCGAGACAGCGTCCTCGTTGCGGATCTCGATCTGGACCAGCGGCGGGACTGGCTGACCTTCGGCCTGTTCGACACCCGTCAACCCGCCAGCTACGGCGATCTCACCGACGAGCCGCCCGCAGCCATGGCCTGAGCCGGCCACAGCCCGTGCCCGGCGGCCGCCCGCGGCACACCGAAAACAGATCAATCCCGAGGAGTCGAGGATGCGAATCACCAAGGTACAGCTCGCGGCGGCCGCCGCATGCACGATGGTCGTCCTGGCGGGATGCGGGGGACGCCCGGACACCACGCCCACCACCGTCAGCAACACCGAGTTCCTGAATCTTCCCGCCATGACGAACGCGGCCACCGGGCCCACGGACAGCGCGACCTGGGCGCTGTATCGCGATCCCACATCAGTGGATCCGGCCACCGCGATCGACTACCCGGAGAACACGGTCATCGCCACGATGTGCGAGTCGCTGCTCCGGCAGCAGCCCGACGGCACCATCACACCGGGACTGGCCGGCGAGTACCACTACACCTCGCCGACCACGCTGGTACTCACGTTGCGCTCCGATGTCCGTTTCTGGGACGGTCAGCCGCTCACGGCTGCCGATGTGGCGTTCAGCCTGCAACGCACCAAGGATCCGGAAACCGGCGGACTCTACGGCGAGACCCTGAACCGGATCAGCTCGATCAGCACCGACCGACCCGATACCGTCACCCTCAATCTGAGCAGCCCCGACTACTGGCTCCCCGGCGAACTCGCGGCGATGCCGGGCGTCGTCATCCAGGAGAAGTATGCCCGCGACCGAGGACGCGACTACGGAACGCCCAGTGGCGGCGCCATGTGTACGGGCCCGTACAAGCTGGCGGAATGGACCGCGGGCGATCGCCTGAAGGTCACCGCCAACCCCGACTACTGGGACGCGTCGCTGAAGCCGATGACGAACGAGATCGACTTCCGGGGTGTGTCCGACGCCGCCACACTGACCACGGGTCTGTCGACCGGTGAGATCAGCGGCACGTGGATCAACGACACCTCCACGTTGGCGCAGTTGCAACGGACCAGCAATGTCACCGTCCATCTCGGGCCGTCCTTCGAGACCGAGTTCTTCATCCCCGCCAACCTCACCGGTGTGCTCGGCGATCCCCGTGTGCGGCAGGCGTTGTCGCTCGCCTTCGATCGAACCAGCTTCGACAGCGCCGTCTACCAGGGCAACGCGGTCGCCCCGCGGATGGCGTCGAACCCGGGGACGTGGGGATACGCCGAGGACACGTTCGCCGCGGCCTGGAACGCCGCTCCCGAACCGACCCAGGACCTCGAGAAGGCCAGGCAGCTCGTCGCCGAGGCAGGCGCGGCCGGCAAGCCACTCGTCATCGGCACCTCCACCGGCATCAAGACGGTGAACACCGCCGCCAACGCCTGGATGGAGGCGGCCAACGCGATCGGGCTCGAGGCCAGCCTGCGCAACGTCTCGCCGCAGAACTACATCAACTTCTTCACCGATCCGGATGCGCGCGCCGGCGTCGACGCGTTCAGCACCACGACGTACGGCGACTACGCCGATCCGGCGGCGTTGATCGCCCTGTACACGGAACCCGGCGGGTCGCAGAACTTCTCGGGCTACCGCAACCCGGAGCTGTCCGCCCTCCTGAACCGGGCTCGCACGGAGCCGGATCCGGTTCGCCGTGCCGAGTTGACGGTCGAGGCCGACAAGCTGGTCATGCGGGAACTGCCCTGGATCCCCATGTCGCACCCCGCCTCGTTCCTGGTACTCGACAAGAAGCTGGCCGGCGCTCCGACGTCCTTCGCCTACATGCAGGCGCCGTGGCTGGCCAAGCTCGGACAGGGGAACTGACGTGCGTAGGTTCCTTCTCCGGCGCAGCGCCCTGCTGCTCGCCACCCTGTTCGCGGCCAGCGTCGCGATCTATGCGGCGATGTACCTGGCACCGGGCGACCCGATCGCGGTCTTGACGGGCGGGCGGCAGGTCACGCCCGAGGTGCGGGCGCAGTTGACCGCTCGGTACCACCTCGACGACCCGCTGCCGGTGCGCTACTGGAACTGGCTGACGTCCGCATTCCACGGGGATTTCGGGTATTCCATCGCCAGCAGGGAAGACGTGTCGACGCTGATAGTGCAGCGCGCACCCACGACGATCGAGCTGGTCACGTACGCGTCGGTCATCATCGCCGTGGTCGGGATCGGGATCGGCGTCCTCAGCGCGCTGAAGCCCGGTTTCGTCGACACCACAGTGCTGCTGGTGACCACGGTGCTCGCCGCGATTCCGTCGTTCGTTGCCGCGCTCTTCCTGATCAGCGTCTTCTCGGTGAAGTTGGGCTGGTTCCCGGCGCTGGGGGAGGGCGAAGGATTCTCCGACCAGATCGTGCACCTCACCCTCCCCGCCGTCGCGCTGGCGGTGGCGTCGCTCGCGCTCGTCGCACGCGTCACTCGTGCATCGGTGCGTGACGAATCCAAGCGCGAGCACGTCCAGACCGCCATCAGTCGCGGGTTGCCGGTCGGGATCGTGTTGCGCCGTCACGTCCTCCGCAACGCGGCCATCCCCATCACGACCGTCACCGGCCTCACCATCGCCTCGCTCATCGTCCTGGCGTCGGTGGTGGAACAGGCATTCAACCTCAACGGATTGGGGGCCACGTTGGTCACCGCAGCACAGAACAAGGATTTCGCAGTGGTACAGGCTGTCTCCCTGATCATGGTGGTGGCGTTCGTGCTCATCAACAGCATCGTCGACTTCCTGTACGCGCTGCTCGACCCGCGCGTCAGCCTCGGAACGGCGGCGGCATGACGGCCACCGCGACCGGGCACGCCCCCGTCACCGGCGCCGTTGCCACCCCCGCCCGCGGTCGGCGACTTCCGGGTCTGCGGGGAGTCGGGTGGCTGGGATACGCCAGCGCGGTGATCATCGTGCTCGCGGCGCTCGTCGCTGTGTTCGGTCCGCTCATCGCGCCGTTCCCGCCGAACCAGGGCGATCTGGCCCACGCCTTCGTCGGGGCGAGCCCCGCACATCCACTGGGTTACGACTCCCAGGGACGCGACATCTTGTCGCGGCTGCTGGTCGGCGCGCGCTCGTCGATGCTCGGCGCCCTCGTCGTCATCGCTGTGGCCATGACCGCCGGAACCGTGCTCGCGGTCATCGCGGCGTGGCGGAAGGGCTGGGTCGACAGCCTGATTTCCTCGTGCTCGGACCTGGTGTTCGCCTTCCCCGGCCTGCTCCTTGCCGTGCTCGCTGCGGCCGTGTTCGGTCCCAGTCAGTGGTCCGCCGCCCTGTCGCTCGCGGTGGCGTACACCCCGTACGTGGCCAGGATCGTCCGAGGAGCGGCGATCCGGGAACGATCACTTCCCTACATCGAGGCACTCGAGGTCCAGGGCAGCGCCGCCTGGGCCATCTGTACCCGGCACGTCGCGCCCAACATCGCCCCCGTGATCGTCGCACAGGGAACCATCCTCTTCGGTTGGGCCGCACTGGATCTGGCGGCGATCTCCTTCCTCGGTCTCGGCGTTCAGCCGCCACAGGCGGACTGGGGCGTAATGGCGGCCGACGGCCAAACCGGTGTGCTGCAAGGGTTTCCCGCCGAGTCCCTGACCGCCGGCGTCGCGCTGGTACTCGTCATCGTCGCGTTCAACGTCCTCGGAGAGCGACTCAACGACCGACAGACCAAGGATCACTCATGACGAAAGCACTTCCGACGACCGCACCGCGTTCGACCGCCTCGGCCCCACCGGGTTCAGGTGCGCCACTGGTCGCCGTGGAGGACCTGAACCTGACGCTCGACGTCGCCGGACAGAAGCGCCTTGTGCTCCGCGACGTCTCACTGACGATCGAGCGCGGGGAAGCGCTCGCGCTCGTCGGCGAGTCCGGTGCGGGCAAGTCCATGACGGCGCGGACGATCGCCCAGCTGCTGCCGGACCGGGCGACCACGACGGGCTCGGTCCGCTTCGAAGGACGCGAAATGCTGGGTCTTCGTGGGGAACCGCTGCGCCGTGCCCGCGGGGGCATGTCCGTCATCTTCCAGGATCCTCGTGCGTACATCAATCCGGTCCGGCGCATCGGCGACTTCCTCACCGAGCAACTCCGGACGGTCGCCCGCGTCGATCGGCACGCGGCGACCCGGCGCGCCCAGCAGATGTTGTCGGAGGTCGGCATCACCGATACCGCCTGCAGGATGCGCCAGTACCCCGGCGACTTGTCCGGGGGCATGCTGCAGCGGGTCATGATCGCCTCGGCACTGCTGGCAGACCCGAAGCTGATCCTCGCCGACGAGCCGACGACGGCTCTGGATGTCACGACGCAGTCCGAGGTGATGGCGATCCTCGACGAGTTGCGCCACGACGCGGGCGTCGCCCTGCTGTTCATCACCCACGACCTCGACCTGGCCGCGGCCGTGTGCGATCGCACCGCGGTCATGTATGCGGGCCAGATCGTGGAAACCCAACAGTCCGCGGGACTGCATCACCATCCACGGCACCCCTACACCGCGGCCCTCGCCGCCGCACGTCCGCACTGGGAACGACCACGGCCCAGGCTCGACTCGATCGCGGGGCGCCCGATCGGGGCGTGGGAGGCAGCCGAGACGTGCGCGTTCGCGGATCGTTGCCCGCACCGGATGGCGCGCTGCACAGAGTCGGGGTCAGTACCCCTCACCCACGAGTCCGGCCGCGCGGTGCGCTGTGTGCGCTCCGACGAACTCGGATCACTTCTGCAAGGGGATTCCGAATGACAGATCCGATCCTGACGGTGAAGGACCTCAGCAAGACCTTCGGCGCGTTCACGGCGGTCGACGGTGTCACGTTCGAGCTGGCCGCGGGTTCCTCGATCGGCATCGTCGGCGAATCGGGCTCCGGCAAGACAACCGTCGCCCGTATGATCATCGGCCTGGAACAGCCGAGTGCCGGCGCCATCACCTGCTGCGGAAACGACCGCTCGCATCCGTCGCGTGCAACCGGTGCCAGAAGAGCGCGTGCACGTGAGGCGCAGATGGTGTTCCAGGATCCGTACACGAGCCTCGACCCACACCAGACGATCCACCAGACGCTCGCCGAGGCGGTACGCCTGCACGAGACAAACTCGGCGACAACGTATTCCGAGCGGGTGCAGGCGCTTGCCGACATGGTTTCGCTCGATGCACGGCTGCTGGCCTCCATGCCCGGTCACCTGTCGGGCGGCCAGCGGCAGCGCGTCGCGATCGCGCGGGCCCTCGCAGCCGATCCTCGCGTGCTCGTCCTCGACGAGGCCGTCGCTGCTCTCGATGTCTCCATCCAGGCTCAGATCCTGAACCTGCTGGCCGACATCCGCGACGCCACGGGACTCGCGTACGTGTTCATCACCCACGACCTCGCCGTGGTCCGGCAGGTCACCGAACACAGCATCGTGATGCAGAAGGGTCGGATCGTCGAGAGCGGACGAACGGCGGACCTGCTTCGGAATCCGAAGCATCCGTACACCCGCGCGCTGCTCGACAGCGTCCCCCGCCCCGGATGGACACCTGCACGGCGGGCCGTGCCCGTCGTGGAACCGGTTGCCTAGCGGTTACGGATCCGCCACCGGCCGAACGTACCTCGGTCGCGGACCTCCGGCCCGGTGACCGAGATCCACCCAGCATCCGAAACCAACGAACTGTCACGATATTTCACACGAAGGAGTCTCCACCATGGGTTCGTCCGCTACCGAGCTGAACCAGATCGTTGCCGTCGCAGGCCTGGCATCCGCCGTCCTGGCGGTAGCCAGCGGCGTCGCAGGTGTCGCCCTGCTCTCCGCGGGGTAGGACTTGCTCTCGGTGGGACGGGTCCTCGCCCCACCGCCGAGACGAGACATCCCGACGGATTACCCGACAGGCTCACCTCCGGAGCACAGGGATACGAGAGGACACTCTGGGCCCGTATCGGATTCGATACGGGCCCAGATCTTTTCAGATCAGGTCAGCCGATGCTGAAGGGCTGGCCCCAGAGGGTGACGGTGCCCTTGACGTTCTCGGTGTCGACGGTGACGTTGACGTAGGAGCGGGCCTGGGCGTAGCCGGCGCAGCCTTCGACGCTCATGGTGGAGTCGGCCCAGGTGACGCTGCCGGTGGCGCCTTCGAAGGAATGCTCACCGGAGTGCGACTCGCCACCGAAGTCGTCGGCGGATTCGAGGTCGAGGACGGAGAAGCTGGCGGCCGCGCCGGGGCCGATGGCGACGGTGCCGGCACTGTCGGCGGTCATCGAGGCGTCGCCGTCCTCGTTCGCCCAGGTGGTGCCGCCGCCGGCGTTGTGGCCGGTCTCGCCGCCCAGGGTGAGCTGGCAGGCCACGATGTAGCCGGGTTCGATGTCGCCGCCCTCGGCGCCGGAGCCGCCGGAGATCTCGACCTTCGCCGAGCCGGAGACCCACACGTTGCGGTGCAGCGGGGTCGCGCCCATCGAGCCGGAGATGTTCGCGGACTCGCCGGTCATGGTGACGGTGACGACGGTGCCGTCGGCGAGGGTCTTCGTGACGGTGCCGCCGGGCAGTGGGACGAAGGTGTCGGCGTTCGCCGCGCCCGCGGAGAAGAAGCCGAGGGCGATGGCGGCGGCGCTGCCGAGCGCCGCGGACTGCAGCCCGCGGCGCAGGCCGGCGGTGGTGGTGGCGTTCATGAAGTCCCCTTTGAAGTTTCGGGTTTCGGGTATGGGTGTGAAGGGTGTGCGTGCTGTACCCCGATGGGCATGCAATACGTGCACGGGCGGCGAAGCCGCCCTGCTATCCGATGCTGAACGGCTGGCCGTACAGGGTGGTCTTGGAGTAGTCGTTGCCGACGATCTCGACCACGGTGTAGGCGCGGGCCTGGGCGTAGCCGCCGCAGTTCTGGATCTCGAGCTGGGTGTCCTGGTACTGGACCGCGTACTTCCCGCTGCGCTTGATGTCCTTGCCCGCGACACCGACGAACTTGACCTGACCGGGCGAGACCGGAACGGTCAGCGAACCCGAGATCGACGGGCCGTCCATGCTCACGCCCATCCCGATGGACCCACCGAGGCCGGTGATGTCGACCTGGCAGCCGACGATGTAGCCGGTGCTGATCCGCGAGACACCGTGCGTGGACGAGTTGTTCGTGCCCTTGTCGCCCGCGGCGCCGTTCCACGGCCCGGCCTCGCCCTCTGAGACACCGGTCACATCGGCGGTGACCGTACCCGAAACCCAGGCGGTGCGTCCGGCGCCGTTGGCGGCCAGCGACGGGGAGATCAGGGCACTCTCGCCGACACGCCCGACGACCACTCCCGGTCCGGCCTTCTGTCCGTCCGGTAGCGGCACGAACGTGTCGGCGTGCGCCGCGCCGGTCGACATCAGGCCGATCACCACGGCCGCGACGGCACCGGCTCCGGCGAAGCGCGCGCCGCGACGGACGGTGGAGAAGCGGAGGTTCATGTGTTTCCTCTCGGGGTTGGGTGGCTCACTTCGGTGAGCGGGTGGTGCGTCATCAGTGCTTCACCATCAAAGGCATTGGGGTGCTGCGTAATCCGCTGGCGGTGATTCCAGGGACGGAGTCCGCCGGCACGGTTCACGACCACCCCAGTGCGCGTCTGTGTGGGTCGTCCTCGGGCACGCGTAGATTCCTTTGCCTCTGACACAGGGGAGTCGTGTGATGTGAGTCACTGAAGTGGAGTCAGTATGTGCCACGCCACGATCACGGCCACTGGCCGGAAAGGTGAATCTCGGTGATGCAGAAACGCCGAAAAGTACTGTCCCGGCTCGTGCCTCGGGTCAGCGGCCGCATCTCGACAGCGTTGTACGCAAGCGCGCGCATGATCGGCGGCACCCCGCGGTGCCTGGTGTTGCCGCACGTGTCTCCGCTGCGCCGACGGACCCCGCCGTGTGCCGTTCCCGACGCATCGCTTTCAGGACCGGCGCACGCTGAGGGTGCGAGGGGAGTGCGATGTCAGCCGGGAAGCCTGTCGGGTCTTGAATGTTCGGGGGAGTGGGGGATTCTTGCCCTAGCGCGCCGGGCGGGGTCCGAGCTCGACTGTGATGGCCCGGGCGGCGAGATGCTGGGCCCTTTCGAGGGTGATCGACCCGCTGAGCCAGCGTTCGCTCAGTCCTTCGACGAGCGCGGTGAGACGTTCGGAGGCGTCGGTGGGGTCGGCCTCCGGGTCGGCCAGGTCGACGGACTGCGCCTCGATGATGAGGGCTTCGATGTCTTTGGCCCAGGCGTGCGTCGCGGCGCGGAGTTGTTCGCGTAGATCCTCGTTGAAGATCGCGCTGGCCCGGAGTTCGCCCCAGGCAATGCTGTTCTCCCGGACTGCGGGGGCATCCTGGATCTCGAGTAGGAGGGTCTGCTCGAGCTGGGTGCGCGGGTCCGCCGACTCGAGGGAGTCCGCGGTGTAGCGTTCGGCCCGCTCATTGATGTGCTCGAGTGCGCGGCGCAGCACCCCGGCCCGGTCCTGGAAGTGGTAGTAGATCAGGGCGGTCGAGACCCCGGCCTCGGCGGCGAGCTTCTCGATCCGCAGTCCGCGCACGCCACTTTGCGCGATGACGCGTACTGCAGCTTCCAGGATCTGAGTTTGTCGGTCGGACACAGGACCTCACTGTACGGATCGTGGAGGGCGGCGGTCCCGCGACCCGATCAAACCGGGATCGTCGGGACCGCCGCCCTCCGGTTCGGCAGGTGTGGGTTTCGCGATCAGTCCGCGGGTTCTTGTTGGGTGGTGCAGTGGATGCCGCCGCCGCCCGCGGCGATGGCGTCGATGTTGATCTGTACGACGCGGCGGTCGGGGAAGAGGCGTTCGAGTTCCTGTTTGGCTGCTTGGTCGGTGTCGGGGTCGCCGAATTCGGGGGCGATGACGGCGCCGTTGCAGATGTAGAAGTTGATGTAGCCGGCGGCGAAGTCGTCGGATTCGTGTGCGGGCCGGACCGAGCCAGGGGCGTCGAGGACGACGACGTCGAGTGTGCGTCCCTTCGCGTCGGTGGCTGTCTTGAGGATCTCGAGGTGTCGGGTGGTGACGTCGTGGTCGAACGATGTCGGGTCGGGGTCGTAGCCGGCGACGACGACGCCGGGACGGGCGAAGCGGGCGTAGAAGTCGGTGTGGCCGTCGGTGATGTCCTTGCCCTTGATGCCGGGCAGCCAGATGATTTTCTCGAGCCCGAGCAGGGCGACGAGTTCTTCTTCGACGTCGGCTTTCGACCGTCCGGGGTTGCGATTGTCGTTGAGGACGCAGCTCTCGGTGATGATGGCGGTGCCTTCGCCGTCGACTTCGATGCCGCCGCCCTCGAGGATCAGGTCGCTGGGCAGTGATTCGACGCCGGCGCGGGTGCAGACGAGGTTCGCCACTCCTGCGTCGTTGTCGAAGTCCTGTTTCTCGCCCCAGCCGTTGAAGTTGAAGTCGACTCCGGCCTTGGTGCCGTTGGCCTTGACGAACACCGGGCCGGTGTCGCGCATCCAGAGGTCGTCGAGCGGGGCGGTGACGAGGTCGATGGTGGGGCCGACCAGGCCGCGTGCCAGGTCGAGTTCTTCCGGGCGTACCAGCATGGAGACGGGTTCGAACTGGGCGATGGTCTGTGCGATCGTCGCGAGATTGCGGCGGACCTCGGGGAGCAGGGCGGCGCCCCAGATCGCCTCGCTGGCACCGAATGCCATCCAGGTCCGCTTGTGTGGGTCGCCCTCGTCGGGCATCCGCCACTCGCGCTGATCGTCGCCGCCCTCGACGGAAGACTCGGTGTCGGAGCATCCCGCCACCAGCAGTACGCCGGCCGCGGCCAGGCTCGACTGAATGAACTGTCGTCTGAGCATCACGTTTTCGTTCTCCTGGGTCCGTGCAGGCGCTGGTCGATGCCGATGCGCGGCTGCTTCACGATCATATCGTAGCTTGACTAAAAATATGGTCAGTGCATCGAGCCTGATCAACGGCTTGCCGACTTGGCTCCGGTGGTGCACCGTCGGCCTGTTAGGCTGGGAATGCTGACCGCATATTTAGTCAGTGTTCTGGGTGGGCGGACGCTCGACGGGACCCCGCAGTCGAGCACGCTTTTCGTTCCTGCCGGCGCCGGGGCGTACCGATCGCGCGATGCATTTTGGAGAGGGTCACATGGATGACGCATCGTTCGGGCGCTATCGCCTCCAGGAGCTGATCGGCGAGGGCGGCATGGGGCAGGTCTACAAGGCCCACGACACCGCCACCGATCGGGTCGTGGCGTTGAAGGTGTTGCCCGCGCACCTCGCCGCGGACAGCGAATTCCGGGAGCGGTTCCGCCGCGAGGCGCGGGTCACCGCGGCGCTACGCGAGCCGCACGTGGTGCCCATCCATGACTTCGGGGAGATCGACGGCCGTCTGTATCTGGACATGCGCCTGATCGAGGGTGCCGACGTGAGGTCGATCCTGAGTCGGTACGGGCCGATGCCGGTCGCCGTGGCTGTCTCCGTCGTCGACCAGGTCGCCGCCGCGCTCGACGCCGCGCACGCCGACGGGCTCGTGCACCGCGACGTCAAACCCTCGAACATTCTGGTCAGTGCCCGCAATTTCGCCTATCTCATCGATTTCGGCATCGCCCGGGTCGGCGGCGAAGCCGGGTTGACCGGTACGGGCGCGACGATGGGCACGCTCGCCTACATGGCCCCGGAGAGGTTCACGGCAGGGCATGGGGACGCACGGTCGGACGTCTACGCGCTCGCCTGCGTCCTGCACGAGTGCCTGACCGGGATGCCTCCGTTTCCCGGGGACAGCCCCGAGCAGCAACTGTCCGCGCATCTCGCGGGGCAACCGCCGCGGCCCAGTGCCGGCGGCGTCCCGGTGCCCGTGGGATTCGATGCGGTCGTCGCCCGGGGGATGGCGAAGGACCCCGCCGACCGCTACCCCTCGGCGGGCGCTCTCGCCGCCGCGGCCCACCAGGCCCTCGCCTCCGCTGCCTCCGCTGCCGCCGAGCCGCGGGTCCGCATGCCGGACATCGAGGCGGCACCTACCGTCGCGATGCACCGGGCCGCCGACGACGCCGGCCGGCCGCGGCCGACCCTGCGGTGGCAGTCGTCAATCGCAATCGACACCCCTGCGGGTCCAACCGCCCCGGCATTCGCGTCGGTGCCCGTGAACGATCGCCGGACGAGGCGACGACTCCCCGCGAAGAAGCTGGCCTGGGGGGCCTCGGCCGCAGGTGTTGCCGCCGCGATCGCCGTCGGCGTCGTCCTCGCGACGAACACTCCATCCGCGCCGCCATCGGACGCTGCGGACATGCCCTCCTATACAGAGCCGGTCACCGCCCCGGCGCCGCCCGCGCCGACCCCGGTACCGGCACTGCCCGCTCCTCATCTCTCGCCGACGGGCGGCCAGACGTCGAGCCGATCGCCTGAGCCTGACGCGCCACCCACGCAGGACGGGTCCTACGACTCGTACGACTACGGCTACGACGTGCCCTGACGGTACGGAGATCTCACGGAGGCGGGGCCTGACCAGGACATCTGACTAATTATTTAGTCAGAATGTATCCTGTGGTGGACAGGTAGGCGCGCCGCCCACAACGCGATGCGCCTGCGCCGCCAGTGGGATGCCGTCCCGCGGCGCGCCCTCGCTCACATCGCGAGCAGGGTGCGCCGGTACGTCAGGAGCGAACAGATGCGAAACAGCCCATTCGCGCACGTGGGCGACGCCCTCGGTGCGCTGCTCTGGGGTCGGGGCGGCGATGTCGAGGACGATCGCCGCCGGTTGATGCCGGAGGAAGGTGATCCGCACGAGCGGACCTGGATGGCGTTCGGGGCGAGTGAGGAGGTCTGGGGCCGGCGCCTGCTCCCCGAGGCACGTCGCAGTCTGGCCACCATCGCACGGACGATCGCCCGGTTCGAACCCGTGTCGATGCTGGTGCGTCCCGACGAGATCGATCTGGCCCGTCATTTCCTCGGCGATGCCCCCGTCGACATCGTCGCCGCCCCGCTCGACGACCTGTGGCTGCGCGATACCGGGCCGGTGTTCGTCAAGGGCGAGGGCGCCAAGGTCGGGGTCGACTTCAACTTCAACGGTTGGGGTAGGAAGCAGGGCCATGGCCGGGATCGAAAGGTGGCGGGCTTGGTCGCCCGCCGGGCCGGCGTGGGAGCGTTGCGCACCGATCTGGTGCTCGAGGGCGGCGCTGTCGAGGTCGACGGCGAGGGAACCGCGATCATCACCGAGAGCTGCGTGCTCAACCGCAACCGCAACCGCGGCTGGAAGAAGCGGGATGTCGAGGAGGAGCTGCAGTACCTGCTGGGCATCGAGAAGATCATCTGGCTGCCCGGTATCGCCGGCTACGACATCACCGACGGCCACACCGACTTCTATGCCCGCTTCGCCCGCCCCGGTGTCGTTGTCGCGGGGCTGGACACCGACCCGAGATCCTTCGACTACGACGTCACCCGGCGCCATCTGGATGTCCTGAATGCGGCCACCGACGCGCACGGACGCCCGCTGCGCGTCGAGGTGATCGAGGGTCCGTCCACGGTGCGACCCGGGTACGAATCCGATGACTTCGCGGCCGGCTACATCAACTTCTACGTCTGCAATGGCGCGGTCATTGCGCCGGAATTCGGTGACCTCGAAGGGGATTCGGCGGCCAGGCACACGTTGGAGCGACTGTTCCCGGGCCGCCAGGTCGTCCAGATCGACATCGACGGCATCGCAGCCGGCGGCGGCGGCATCCACTGCACCACCCAGCAGGAACCGGTGGGCTAGGGCTCATCTCGCGCCGTGGGGAGTCGGACCGGCGACACCTCCTGACAACGGTTGTGCGGCAACGAGTTTCGGTGAGCCTGCTGCCGCGACGGCGTCGCGGTCGCGGGCTCGTCGATCATCGTGGCCGGACCCCGCACGTGCGGGGTCCGGTCGGCGAGGGCCGTTCGAGGTATTGACTGAATTTTCAGTCGAGTCTATCGTCCTCCCATCGAGTGTGATGACCATCACCTGCTCGACCAGCTACTTCAGGAGGTCCGCAGTGCTCGTACGGCGCAGCGCCCACAACAGAGCGACGGCACCCGGTGTGGCCGCGAGTTCTCCGGACACGCCCGACAGTTCACTGTCGTCCGAGGATCGATTCGGCCACGTCGAGGCCGTCGGCGTCGAGTACATACCGGAGTCTGGGCGCGATTCACGGCCGCGGAACATGCTCGCGGTGTTCTTCGGTGGGAATCTCGCGTTCTCGGTGATCGTCTTCGGGTGGCTCCCCATCACCTTCGGTCTGAGTTGGGTGGGCGCGGTCACCGCGAGCATGGCCGGAATCGGTGTCGGCACACTGCTCATCGCGCCGCTGGCCCTGCTCGGACCGCGCACGGGTACGAACAACACCGTGTCCAGCGGAGCTCATTTCGGCGTGAACGGTCGGATGATCGGGTCGTTGCTCACCCTGCTGTTTGCGTTGGCGTATGCGGCGATCGCCGTCTGGACGTCGGGTGACGCCCTCGTGGCGGCCGCGCACCGGCTGTTCGGAACGCCGACGAACAACGCCACGCTCGCCGTCGGATACGGGCTGATCGCGACCGAGATCGTGGTTGTGGCGCTGTTCGGGCACGGCACGGTGGTCACGCTGCAGAAGTTCGTGCTTCCCGTGGTCGGGGTGTTGCTGCTGCTCGGGGTGTTCGCGTTCGGCGGCCAGTTCGAACCGGGTGCACCCGGCGGCGACTACCTGCTCGGCAGCTTCTGGCCGACCTGGCTTCTTGCTGTCGGGTTGGCCGTCGGTGGGCCGCTCTCGTACGCCCCTACCCTGGGTGACTACAGCCGCCGAATCTCCCGAATCAAGTACAGCGACCGCTCCGTCGTCGCGGCCACGACGCTGGGCATCTTCTTCGGCCTCTTCTCGACGGCCGCCTTCGGATCGTTCACCGCATCCACGTTCGCCGACCCGACCGAGTCGTACGTGAACGACCTCGTCGTCGCGTCGCCGGGCTGGTACGTCCTTCCGATCGTCCTGATCGCCCTGGCGGGCGGTCTCGGGCAGGGCGTCCTGAACGTGTACGCGAGCGGGTTGGACCTGGAGGCGCTGATCCCTCGCCTGAGCCGGGTGCACACCACGCTGATCACGTCCCTGATCGCGGTCGTGCTGCTCTACGTCGGCGTATTCGTTGTCGACGCGGTCGATTCGATCACGGCGATGACCCTGCTGCTCAACGGAGCCGCGGCACCGTGGATCGCCATCAACGTCGTCGGTTTCCTGGTCGCACGCCGCGGCCAGTACGACCCCACGGACCTTCAGGTGTTCAACCAGGGCAGGCGCGGGGGGCGCTACTGGTTCACCGGCGGCTGGAACCTGCGGGCGATCGTTCCCTGGGCGGTGGCATCGGTATTCGGGATCTGCGCCGTTCACACCGCCTTGTTCACAGGACCTTTCGCGAACATCGCCGGTGGCGTGGACGTGAGCCTGATCGGCTCGGTGGTGATCGCGGTCGCCGGCTATCTGACCGCGCTCCGTCTGTGGCCCGAACACGTTGCGCCAGTGGACAGGTGATCTACCCATGGAGCCGAGAGTAGATGCCAAGTGAGTACGCGACGGGATGCGATTCTGCGGGCCAGCGCGACCGCGATCGCGGAGCGCGGGATCCGGGGCCTGCGCGTGACCGACGTAGCCGACGCGGCCGGGGTGTCGGCGGGATTGCTCTACTACCACTTCCGCGACCGGATCGGCCTCCTCGAGGCGGCCCTGAACCACATCAACGACAGGGCGCGCGAGTACCGCAGCGAGGGCGAGGCCCTGACCGACTCCGCACGCGACCGGTTGCTGCGCTCCCTGCTGGGGGAGATCCAGGACCGGCCCGATGTGGTCGAGAACTCGCTCGCGTGGAACGAGTTGCGCGCCTCGGCTGTCTACGAGGAGGCGCTTCGTGGGCCGCTCGCCCGTACCACGGCGGCGTGGGTGTCCGAGATCGCGGACGCGGTGTCGCAGGCGCAGCTCGCGGGCGAGGTTGCCGGGACGATAGACCCCCATCGCGCTGCGGTCACGATGACGGCGCTCGTCGAGGGACTGTCCGGGCGTTGGTTGTGCCGCGAGATCAGCACCGACGACGCACGCAGCCTCGTGCTCGGAGCTGTCGAGACGGTGATGCCGTCAGAGCTGCGCAGACACCCATGACCGGCGGCGCGACCGCTGCCGCCGGCACTTCACACGTTCATGTCGATTCACACAGAAGGAAAGAACGATGACCACTGGTCCGATGACGGTGTCGACGGCTTTGACCCCGCCGACCTCCCCCGCTCGCTCGATCGACAGCTCTCGACCGCCGCTGCGGGTCGCGCTGGTCCAGCACCGCTGGCTGCCCGACCCCGACGAGCTGCGATCCGAGCTGTCCGCCGGGATCGGCCAGGCCGCCGGGTACGGCGCCCGGGTCGTGTTCCTGCCCGAGCTCACCCTCTCGAAGTACCCCGCCGACGTGCGTGCCACCGGCACTCCCGGCGAGCACGCGGAAGACCTGACGACCGGACCGACGTTCGAGTTCGCCTCCGCGGCAGCCCGGGAACACGGAGTGGCCGTTCACGCCTCGCTGTACGAACGCGCCGACGGCCCGGACGGGCTCGGATTCAACACCGCGATCCTGGTGTCACCGGACGGCGAGCTGCTCGGCCGCACCCGGAAGCTGCACATCCCGGTCAGCGCCGGGTACTACGAGGACACCTACTTCCGCGGCGGTCCGGCGCAGGACGCGTACCCGGTCTACAGCCCGGCCGAGCTGGACGGCGCCGCGATCGGGCTGCCGACCTGCTGGGACGAGTGGTTCCCCGAGGTGGCCCGCATGTACTCCCTCGGCGGCGCCGAGATCGTCGTCTATCCCACCGCCATCGGCTCCGAGCCGAGCTTCCCGGCCTTCGACACGCAACCGATCTGGCAGCACGTCATCGTGGGCAACGGCATCACCAACGGCACCTTCATGGTGGTCCCGAACCGCTGCGGTGACGAGGGCGGCGTGAACTTCTACGGCTCGTCGTTCATCTCCGATCCGTACGGGCGGGTGCTGGTGTCGGCCCCGCGGGACGAGCAGGCAGTCCTGGTCGCCGACCTCGACCTCGACCAGCGCAAGGACTGGCTCGACCTGTTCCCGTTCCTGACCACCCGGCGCCCGGACACCTACGACAGGCTCACCGTCCCCGTCGATCACGAGCGTCCCCACGGCGACCTGCACGCCCGGCCCGCTGCGGCGGTCCGGTCATGACGTGGCGGATGCCGAGCGAGACCGATCCGCAGGAGCGGGTGTGGATGGCGTTCCCACCGGAGGGTTCCTCCATCAGTGAGACCGCCGAGGCGGCACACGAGGCGCGCGTCGCCTGGTCGGCGGTCGCGCATGCCGTCGCCGCGTTCGAGCCGGTGACGATGGTCGTCGACCCGGCGGACATCGACGCCGCCCGCCGCTACCTGTCCGCGGACATCGACGTCGTCGAGGCGCCCCTCGACGACGCGTGGATGCGCGATATCGGACCCACTTTCGTGCTCGACGAGAACGACCGGCTGGGCGCGGTGGACTGGGTGTTCAACGGGTGGGGCCAGCAGGACTGGGCCGCCTGGGGCAAGGATCAGGCGATCGGCGGGGCGGTCACGCGCTGGTCGGGCGCCGACCCGGTGCCGTCGCCGATGGTCAACGAGGGCGGCGGCATCCAGGTCGACGGGCTCGGCACCGTGCTCGTCACCGAGACCGTGCAACTCGATCCCATGCGCAACCCCGGCCTGGACAAGGCCGCGGTCGAGGCCGAGCTGGCGCGCACCATCGGCACCGAGAACGTCATCTGGCTGCCGCGCGGCCTGACCCGTGACTCGCAGAGGTTCGGCACACGCGGGCACGTCGACATCGTCGCGGCCATTCCGTCGCCGGGCGTCCTGCTCGTTCACAGCCAAACCGACGCCTCGCACCCCGACCACGCGGTGACGCGCGATCTGCTCGCAGTGCTGTCCGAGAGCCGCGATGCCACCGGGGCGCCCTGGCAGATCGTGGAGGTGCCCGCACCCGCCGCGCTCCGGGACGCGGAGGGCTGGGTCGACTACAGCTACATCAACCATCTGGTTGTGAACGGCGGCGTCATCGCGTGCAGTTTCGACGACCCGCACGACGATGCCGCCGCCGGGATCCTCGCCGACGCGTACCCCGGTCGCAAGGTCGTCACCGTCGACGCCCGTCCCCTGTTCGAGCGCGGCGGCGG
>NZ_JBHZAH010000095.1:0-19863 GCF_042754225.1 Rhodococcus sp. NPDC059234 | reverse complement strand
ATGCGGCACGCAGTGCCGTCCGTCCCGACCCGCCCCGTTCCGGTCAGCCCGCGAGCGCCTGCACCGGCGTCGCCGCGGCTGCCGAACGTGCAGGCAGCGCCGCGGCCACGACCCCCGCACAGCCGCCGACCAGAACGATCCCCGCAAGCGTCAACCACGGCACCGACGTCCACACCAGCTTGTCGGGACCGAACACAGACGCGGTTCCGGCGACGCCGAGCACCAGTCCGAGGGCCACACCCATCACGGATGCGACCACCGCCACCAGGACCGCCTCGTAGATCAACAGGGACCGCAGTCCCCCTCGCGTGACGCCGACCGCACGCAGCAGTCCGGACTCCCGCCGCCTCTCGATGACCGAGAGCGCCATGGTGTTTCCGACTCCGATCAGCGCGATGAGGACGGCGACGGACAGCAGGCCGACCACGATCAGCAGCAGGGTGTCGAGGACCGACGAGAGGGTGGCGCGCATCGCGACCGCGCCGCCGATCTCCGCGGTCGGATCGAGGCCGTGTGCCGCATCGGTGATCTCGCTGCGCACCGCGTTGATCCGATCGTCGCTCAATCCGTCCGCGAGCCGGACCCACACGGACGCGGTGACCGGGCCCGAGGCCAGGGCCAGGGCGTCGGCCCGACCGACGAGGGCCGGCTGCCCCGCGGTGCCTGCAGCGACCGTCAACGACCGCGTGATGCCGTTGTCGCTGAGTTCGAGCCGCCGGCCTGCCGCGGTGCCGAGCGCCTCGATCTGCCCCGGCGACAACGAGATCTGGCCGGGCTCGGGCAAGGCCAGCGGCACCCGCAGCGTCGCGCGGGTCAGGTCGGGATCGACCCCCGACAGCGCCAGACGGGTCCCGTCGGGTGTGGTCGCCTCCGCGCGCAGAAGTGGGGCGACGGCGGTCACCCCGTCCATGCCGCCGATCGCGCGCTCGAGGTCGGCGGGCACACCGCCATGCCCGCTGCTCTCGACCGTCACGTCGACCGGGAACTGTTCGTCCAGCGCCCGGGGCGCGGCCGTGTCGACGGTCGCGATGCCGACGACCATCGTCGCGGTCACGGTGATACCGATCAGCAAGGCGGTCGCGGTCGCGGTGGTTCGACGGGGGTTCCGGCGCGCGTTGCCGACGGCGAGTTCGCCGAGCGGTCCGGCCCACCGGGCGGGAGCACGTCCGACGGCGGCGACGGCGGCCGGAATGATGGTGCGGCCCAACAACACCACCCCGAGGAACAGCAGGATCCCGCCGCCGCAGGCGACCATCACGTGTTCACCGGTGACGCCCACCGTCAGCACCGCGGCGCCGACGAGCACACCGGCCGCACCGCCGGCGCGGCGCATCCACGACGACCCCGCCAGCTCCGGCCGCGCCTCGACCGGCGTCAGTGCGGCAAGCGGCGCGACCCTGGTCGCTGCGCGGGCGGGCGAGACCGCGGCCAGATACGTCACGACCAGGCCCACCGCCAGGCCTGCCGCCACGGCGACGGGTGACACGGCGAGTGTGCCCAACGGGACGGGCGCGTCCATCGCGCCTGCGACGCGCGTCACCGCCCAGGCCAGGCCCACCCCGGCCGCCACCCCCGCGACGGACGCGATCGCCCCGACCACCAGCGCCTCGATCCGCACGGCGCGGCGCACCTGGTCCCCGGTGGCGCCGACGCACCGCAGCAGCGCCATCTCGCGGGTGCGCGCCGCCACGAGCACCGCGAACGTGTTGGCGATCACGAGGCCCGACACCACCACGGCGATCGCCGCGAACGCGAGCAGCACGTTGCGGATGGCGTCGGTGTCGCCGAGGTAGCCGGCCGAGGCCGCGCTCGCCTGCTCCGCACCCGTCCGGACGGTCGCGTCCGGCCCCAGTGCACCCGACACGGTGTCGACCAGACGGGAGGCGTCCACTCCCCCGCCCGACACGCGGATCTCGTGCGCCCCGCGACCGGACGTCCACGTCGCGAGCTGGTCGGCGGTGGCGAACACCGACGTCCCCTGCAGCCGCTGTGCGCTGCCACCGAGGTCGACCAGCCCCACGACGACGGCCTCGCCGGCGCCCGTGCCCTCGACGCCCACCGCGACCGGCGTTCCGATCGGGAGCCCGGCACCGGAGTCCACCGCTACCTCGCCGGGCGCGGCCGGGAAGCGGCCCTCGGTCAGGCTCTGCCAGCGCAGACCGTCGTCCCCCGCGAGCGAGGTGGCGACACCGAACGCCTTCGGGTGACCGGCCGCGGTCACGTACACCGGCGCGCTCGCATCGGTCGTCACGGCGCGCACCCCGGGTAGTCGTCCGATCGCCTCGGCGGTGCGCTGCGCCTGATCCGCCTCGCCGGCGTCCGCGACCACGACATCGGTGTTTCGATACTGTCCGGCAAGCGAATTGGTGACGCCGGCTTCGGTGGTGGCACCGAGGACGAGGGTCGCGACGACGAACGCCACCGCGATCAGGATCGCGAGCACCGAGGCGAGGTACCGCCCGGCATGCGCGCGCGCCTGCGCCATCGTCAGGCTCAGCACGCTCGTGCCCCGAGATCGCGCATCGCCCCGATCACCGAATCCGGCGTCGGTCCGTCGATGTCCCCCGCGAGACGGCCGTCCGCCAACAGCACGACGCGATCCGCGTAGGACGCGGCAACCGGGTCGTGGGTGACCATCACCACCGTCTGCCCCACCTCCCGCACGCTGGCACGCAGCAGCGCGAGAACCTCGGCGCCCGCATGCGAGTCGAGGTTTCCGGTCGGCTCGTCGGCGAAGATCACGTCCGGCCTCGGCAACAGCGCCCGCGCTACCGCCACGCGCTGCTGCTGACCGCCCGAAAGCTCGTGCGGTCGGTGCCCGAGCCGCTCGTCGAGGCCGAGTTGGGTGACGACCTGCGCCATCCAGCCGGGATCCGGACGCAGGCCCGCCAGCCGCATCGGCAGCAGCATGTTCTCCTGCGCGGTGATCACCGGCAGCAGGTTGAAGGCCTGGAAGACGAATCCGATGCGTTCACGGCGCATTTCGGTGAGCGCGCGGTCGCCGAGCCCGGTGAGATCGGTCTCCCCCAGGTACACCCGCCCGCTCGACGCGACGTCGAGACCCGCGAGGCAGTGCATCAGCGTCGACTTGCCCGAGCCGGACGGCCCCATGATCGCCGTGAACGCGCCTCGGTGGAACTCCACGTCCACCGAGTCGAGCGCACGGACCGTCGCCTCGCCCGATCCGTACAACTTGGTCAGGGCGACCGCACGGGCGGCTGCTGTCGAGTTTTCTGTCATGCGCTCGACGCTATGGCCGCGGTCGACGGTGGCGCGTCGGAGCGCAGACGGATCTGCGGGCGGCGCAGTCATACCGGGGTAGGACTCGGACTCCCGTGAACCTGCACAAGCTGCGGGTCATGCGCTGGCCGCGCGGCGCTGCAGGCTCGAGCCGAATCACCAAGTGGGCAGCTATTTCTGCGACTTCGTCGACGAACGCTCCCGCACCGCGATCGAGATCAACGGCCGGGAGTTCCGCCGGAGTGTGCGCGCCGTCCGGGCTATCCGCCGAGGAGGTCCTCCGGCTGCACCAGCCCCGTCTGATACGCGAACACCACCGCCTGCACGCGGTCGCGCGAGCCCGTCTTCGAGAGGACCCGCCCCACATGAGTTTTCACGGTGGCCTCGGACACGAAGAACTTCGTCGCGATCTCGGAGTTCGACAGTCCGTGCGCCATGGCCTCGAGTACCTCGGCCTCCCTCGGGGTCATGTCCGCCGGCAGCTGCGGCCGCTCCACGGTGGTCGATCCGGTGAGCATCGGTCCGACGTGCTGGAGCAGTCGGCGGGTGGAGCGGGCGGCGATCACCGCGTCACCCCGAAAGACGGTCCGCAGCGCACCGAGCAGTTCCTCCGGCTGCGCGTCCTTGAGGAGGAACCCGCTGGCTCCGGCCGAGATCGCGCCGACCACGTACTCGTCGTTGTCGAACGTGGTCAGCACGACCACCTTCGGCGAGGACTCCAGCGCGGCCAATCTCCGCGTCGCCTCGATCCCGTCCATGTTCGGCATCTGCACGTCCATCAACACCACGTCCACCGGGACGCGCGCGAGCTCGCGCAGGGCCTGCTCGCCGTCGGACGCCTCGACAACGACGTTCATGTCCGGCTGGGAGTCGATCACCATCCGGAACCCGGCCCGCACCAACTGCTGGTCGTCGACCAGCGCGACCCGGATCGGATCCGTCCCCTCTGACATGGTCACACCTTTCTCGTGTAGGGCAATTCGGCACGAACCCGGTAGCCCCCGCCGACCACGGGCCCCGCCTCGAACCCGCCGCCGTGCAGCTCGGCGCGCTCGCGCATCCCGATGACTCCCTGACCGCCGGCACTCGGGGCCACCAGGGCCCCCGACGCACCCCGGCCGTCGTCGACGACGGTCAACACCAGGAGACCCTCGGTCCACTGCTCGGTGACCACCACGTGCGCGGCCGGTCCGGCGTGCTTGAGCACATTGGTCAGGGATTCCTGCACGATCCGGTAGGCGGTCAGCCCGGCACCGGTCGAGAGCTCACCGGGCTCGCCCTCGACGCGCAGATCCACCTCGAGGCCGCCGTCACGCAGGTCGGCGACCAGCGCGTCGATGTCGGAAACCTGTGGGGTCGAGCTGGTTTCACGTGGTTGATCCTCACGCAACACGGACAGCAGCGCACGCATGTCGGTGAGCGCCTGACGTCCCGTCTCCGAGATCGTCTCCAGTGCGGCGATCGCGGCCTCGGGGTCTGCCCTGGCGCTGTACCGCCCGCCGTCCGCCTGCGCGATCACCACGGTCAGCGAGTGCGCCACGATGTCGTGCATCTCCCGGGCGATCCGGGTGCGCTCGTTGATGGCGGCGATCTCCGCCTCCTGCGCGCGTTCGAGTTCGAGCAGCCGCGCCCGTTCGGTGAGCCCGGCGAGTTCCTGGTTCCGCACCCGGCGCAGGTCGCCGAACGCCCACACCGCGACGACGAACACGATGAGGAAGGCCGTCAGGAAGACCTTGCCCTGCCAGGTCGTGGCCTCGCCGCCGAAGTACCGCATCCCGGCGCCGATCGCGCCGAGAACGGCGAGGACCAGCCCCCAGCTGCTGGCCCAGCGTGGGCCGTAGGCAGCCAGGGCGTACACCGCGATCGGCACCACGATCACCGAGGGCAGCATGGTGTGCGGAACGACCACCAGGTGCAGCACCGAGAAGCCCGCCACGGTGAGCCCTGCGGCCGCGACCCGGGTCCGGCGCCAGGCGAGCGGCACGGTCATGCCGAGTGAGACGACCAGCCCGGTCCAGGTCTCGCCCGAGGTGAGCGTGAGCAGGCCACACATCAGCGTGAGCACGACAGCGATCGTGCGGTCGATCCCGACGACGTGCGCGGCGCTCCAGCGGTACCAGCGCTCGCTCAACGGGAATCGGGGCATGGATCCAGCGTAGACACCGGAGGCCGGTGAGCGAGCTCACCGGCCTCCGGATCGGACACAGTCGTCAGCTCACTTGAGCAGCGCGCGGGACATCACGACCCGCTGAATCTGGTTGGTGCCCTCGTAGATCTGGGTGATCTTGGCGTCGCGCATCATCCGCTCCACCGGGAAGTCGGTGGTGTAGCCGGCGCCACCGAACAGCTGCACGGCATCGGTGGTCACCTCCATCGCGACGTCCGAAGCGAAGCACTTGGCGGCGGCCGAGATGAACCCGAGGTTCTTCTCGCCGCGCTCGGCGCGGGCGGCGGAGGTGTAGACCATCAGGCGGGCGGCCTCGACCTTCATCGCCATGTCCGCGAGCATGAACTGCACGGCCTGGAAGTCGGAGATCGACTTGCCGAACTGCTTGCGGTCCTTGGTGTAGGCGAGCGCGGCGTCGAGCGCACCCTGGGCCAGGCCGACGGCCTGCGCACCGATGGTCGGGCGGGTGTGGTCGAGCGTCTGCAGCGCGGTCTTGAAACCGGTGCCAGGCTCGCCGATGATGCGGTCGCCCGGAATGCGGCAGTTCTCGAAGTACAGCTCCGCGGTGGGCGAGCCCTTGATGCCGAGCTTCTTCTCCTTGGGGCCGACGACGAAGCCCTCGTCGTCCTTGTGCACCATGAACGCGGAGATGCCGTTGGCACCCTTGTCCGCGTCCGTCACGGCCATGACCGTGTACCAGGAAGACTTGCCGCCGTTGGTGATCCAGCACTTGGAGCCGTTGAGGATCCAGTCGTCGCCCTCTGCCTTGGCGCGGGTGCGCATGCTCGCCGCGTCGGAGCCGGCCTCACGCTCGGAGAGCGCGTAGGAGGCCATCGCCTCGCCGGACGCGAGCTGCGGGAGCACCTGCTGCTTGAGTTCCTCGGAGCCGTTGAGGATCAGGCCCATGGTGCCGAGCTTGTTGACGGCGGGGATCAGCGAGGACGAGCCACAGACGCGGGCGACCTCCTCGATCACGATGCAGGTGGCGACGGAGTCGGCGCCCTGGCCGTCGTAGGCCTCGGGCACGTGGATGGCGTTGAAGCCCGAGTTCACCAGCGCGGTCAGCGCCTCCTCGGGGAACCGGGAGTTCTCGTCGACGTCCTTGGCGTACGGCGCGATCTCCTTCTCGGAGAGGGCGCGGATCGCCGAACGCAGCTCGTCGTGCTCGTCGGCAAGCTTGAACAGGTCGAAATCCGGGTTTCCAGCCATCTGGATGCTCCTCATGCAGAGTCGTGTGGCGCGGCACTCAGTGCCATTCTTCGGCCATCATACTCCAAGGGAAGAAGCATCCGCCAGGTACTACGTGCCATCGGGCGGCACCGAGTGCCAGTAGCTAGAGTCCGTCCCGCTCCAGCCTGCGCGCGACCAGGTCGGCCACCTGCCGCGGCGCGGTCCCCCGCGGAAACACCGCGACCACCATGTCGTCGCCGACCTCGTCCCCCGCCGCGCGCCGGCCGACGCCCCGACGGAGCTCCGCGAGCGCGGACCGCAGTTCCGCCGACGTCGTGGCGGCCCCGTCGCGCACCATCCGCCGCAGCAGGTAGTTGTGGGTCGCGGTCACCGAGGCGGCGAACTGCACCATCGCCAGGTCGGGTGCGTCCGGCAGTTCCCGCCGCAGGTACTCGACGAACAGCCGCTCGTACCGAAACCCGGCGACGATCTCGCGGTCACGCAGCGCGGGCACCCCGTGCACGACCGCGTACCGACGGCTGGCCATGTCCCGCCAGTGCGAGAACCGCTCGAAGACGATCATGGCGGCGTCGCACACCGCCGCCCACGGGTCCTCGTGCTCGGCGGCGAGGAACACCGCGGCCTGCTCGAGCAGGATCTCGTGGTCCGCGAAGACCACGTCCTCCTTCGCGCGGAACTGCCGGAAGAACGTCCGCCGCGAGATACCTGCGGCCTCGGCTATCTCGTCGACGCTGGTTGCCTCGTACCCCTTCTCGGAGAACAGGCGAAGCGCCTCCGACACCACCCGGAGCCGGAAGCGATCTGAATCATCGGGCATGCGCACAGCGTAGGCCGAGCCGTGAGTCCTTCCGGCCCACACGGACGCCGGAAGGACTCACGGGCAAAGCGGGCGCCTACGGCGCGACCGAGCTCCAGTCGGCGAAGCCGGTCGGATCGTGCCGGCCCAGGCTGCCGTGCTCGAACATGCCCGCGCCGGGGATGCCGTTGCAGGTGGCACTGGCCGGGTACTCGCAGACACCGAACGGAATCCGGCCCTGAATCGCCGGGTCGGTGAGGTCGTAGACGTCGCGGGCGCTCCAGTTCCGGCCACGCCACTGGCCGTGCGACCACTCCGGGTCGCCGCCGTAGCCGGCGCCCACGTGCAGCGCGATGCCGTCCCGCGGGGTGACCTCGACGGTGACCGCGCTGCCGTCGGCCGCCGTCATGTGCAGGGTTGCCGCGAACGGCCGCCGGGTGCCCGAGTGGTACTTGATGTCCAGCCGCGGCCAGCCGAGCTGCTCGACGCGGCCGTCGTCCCAGACGCGGGTCGCGTCGTTGAGGGTCCGGAACCCGTTGGGGCTCTCCTGCACGATGACGATGATCGAGAAGCCCTCGAACCGCAGCGGCACGTACATCCACCAGAACCCCTCGGACGGCTCGTCCACGAGGCGACCGGCGGGGTCACCGTCGCCGACCGGGCGGATGCCCCAGGAGCGGTCGCGGCTGCCCATCCACCGGTCGGGGGTGACCGCGATGTCCTCGCCGTCGACCGAGATCACACCGGTCCAGGCGCCGGTCTGGGCGAAGCGGCTGGTGTCCAGCTGCGGCCGCAGGCTGGTCAGGAGCAGGTGCGGCTGCTCCTGCACGGCGGGGCAGGTGCCCTCCCAGGTCAGATCGAAGCCGAGCCCGCCCTCGCCGTCGCCCTCGCACACCACACGCAGCTTCTGCAGCGGCTCGATCACCTCGATCCGGTAGCCGCCGACCGCGAGGTCCATCGACCGGTGCTCGAGCGCGTCGGAGAACTTCACGGCCCACTGCCTGTCGCCCTTGCGGATCGTGGCGAACGCGTCGGTCACACCGAGATTCGGGTACACGCCGAACCCGGTCACCAGGAACAGCTCACCCCCGGTGTCGATCGCGTTGAAGTAGGACCGGTCGTAGAAGTTCTTGTCGCTGGTGGCGACTCGCGCCATCGACAGCGGCGTCTGGTGGATCGGGTATTCGTCGAGCGGAGCAGGCATGAGGACACTCCCACGGAATTCGATACGGCATCAAACGTAATAGGACACCGTCATTCAACCCCGCGAACTCCCCTGCGGTCAGCCGTTTGACCGAAACCCGCCCTCAGCCGAGCAACTTCGAGCGCAGTGCCGCGTCCTTCTCCAGCACCATCGACTCGAGACCCGCCTGGAATCGCTCCATCGCCGCACGCAGTGCCGGGTCGGAGGCACCGAGGATCCGCGCCGCGAGCAGGCCCGCGTTGCGCGCCCCGCCGATCGACACCGTGGCCACCGGCACGCCCGCGGGCATCTGCACGATCGAGAGCAGCGAGTCCATCCCGTCGAGGTACTTCAGCGGGACCGGGACACCGATCACCGGCAACGCGGTCGCCGACGCGACCATGCCGGGCAGGTGCGCGGCGCCGCCGGCACCCGCGATGATCACCTTCAGCCCACGGTCGGCCGCCTCACGGGCGTAGTCCAGCATCCGCTGCGGGGTGCGGTGCGCGGACACCACGCCGACCTCGAACCGGATCCCGAACTCGGCCAGCGCCTCGGCCGCAGCCTCCATCGTCGGCCAGTCCGAGTCGCTGCCCATGATCAGGCCGACCAGCGGCCCGTTCGAAGTGTCACTCACCGTGGTTGTCCCATCCGTCGGTCCATTCTCCGTGCGAAAGCCAGTGCGCGGCACGCTCGGCGCGCTCACGCACCGCAGCCACGTAGGCGGGGTCGTCCAGCGACCCGCCGAATCCGCCGACCACGTTGACGTGGCCGATCTTGCGGTCCTTGCGCTCGCCCTTGCCGTACATGTGCACCTTCACGTCGGGCATCCGCGCGAACAGGTGGTGCAGCCGCTCGTCCATGCTCATCGCCGGCGCGGTTGCCGCACCGAGCACGTTCGCCATCACCGTCACCGGCGCGATCGGCGCCGGGTCACCGAGCGGGTAGTCGAGCACGGCGCGCAGGTGCTGCTCGAACTGCGAGGTCCGCGCGCCGTCCTGGGTCCAGTGCCCGGAGTTGTGCGGACGCATCGCCAGTTCGTTGACGACGAGGGCACCGTCGGTGGTCTCGAACAGTTCGACCGCCATGGCGCCGACGGCACCCAGTTCGGCGGAGATCCGCAGCGCGAGCTGCTCGGCCTGCGCGGCGAGCTCGTCCGGCAACTCCGGGGCGGGCGCGATCACCACGGCGCACTGTCCCTCGCGCTGGACGGTCTCGACCACCGGCCAGGTGGCACCCTGCCCGAACGGCGAGCGAGCCACCATCGCGGACAGCTCGCGGCGCATCGGGACCTTCTGCTCGACCATCAGCCGCACACCCATGTCGAGCTGTGCGGTGACGATCTCCTCCGCCTCCTCGGCGTCCGACGGCATCCACACCCCGCGACCGTCGTAGCCGCCGCGGACCGCCTTGAGCACGATCTGCCAGTCGTGCTCGTTGCCGAACCGCTCCACGTCGCCGGCCCAGGTCACCTCGGCGAACGCCGGCACGGGCACGCCGAGTTCGGACAGCCGGCGACGCATCGCGAGCTTGTCCTGGGCGAAGATCAGCGCCTGTGGCGGCGGCTGCACGTTGACGCCCTCGGCAACCAGCACCTCGAGGTGCTCGGTCGGGACGTGCTCGTGGTCGAAGGTCAGCGCGTCGGACCCGACGGCGACCGCACGCAGCGCCGCGAGGTCGGTGTGGCTGCCGAGCACGACGTTCGCGCTCACCTGCGCCGCGGGCTCGTCGGCGCCGCCGGAGAGCACCCGCAGGCACTGACCGAGTTCGATGGCGGCCTGGTGGGTCATCCGCGCCAACTGCCCGCCACCGATCATGGCGACCACCGGCAGGCCGGCATTCGGGTCGCGCGGACTACTGGGGCGGTGCTGGGATCCGGGATCGACGCTCACGGCTCACCATGGTGTCACGTCGGCGTCCGCGCGAGTGCGCCGAGTCCTGCACCTGAGAGCAACCTGTGATCCGGGGTGTCAGTTAACAGACTCGGCCGAGCATTTCGTAGAGTCATCCGTTGTGTCTTTTGTCGATCAGGCGCTGAGCCGCGTCCCCAAGCCGTTGCGGGACGTCGTGCTGCGTCACCACGAACTGGTCAAGTTCGCGATTGTCGGCGGCACGACCATGGTGTTCGACCTCGCTGTCTTCTACTCGCTGATCTTCACGGTGCTGGAGGAGAAGCCGACCGTCGCGAAGATCATTTCCGGTGTGCTGGCGACCATCCTCAGCTACATCCTCAACCGCGAGTGGGCGTTCAAGAACCGCGGCGGCCGCGAGCGGCACCACGAGGCCCTGCTGTTCTTCACCATCAGCGCCGTCGGGGTGGTGCTTGCCGCCGCGCCGATGTTCATCGCGAACAACATGTTCGACATCAGGTCCGACCAGGGCAACGTGTCCAAGGTCGTGATCATCGACTTCGTCCTGAACTACGTCATCGGCAACCTGCTGCAGATGGTGTTCCGATTCTGGGCACTGCGACGGTTCGCGTTCCCCGAGGAGAACGCACGGGCGTCGAGCGACTTCGACCCGACCCCGGAGGAACTGGCCGAGGAAGAGCTCGGGCACAGCTGACGAGCATGCGAGTCGGCCGTCGATACAGCTGACGAGCAGGCGAGTCGGCCGTCGATACGGCTAACGCGGCTCGACCGTCGGTGTCGGCTCGCCGTCCGGCTCGGTCGGCAGGAACACCGCGAACTGCGCCGGCCGACGACGCTGCAGGTCGAGCCTGCCGCCGTCGGCCTCCACCAGCGCCCGCGCCAGCGCCAGCCCGACGCCGGTGGACCCGGCCCCCGAGAACCCGCGGTCGAAGATGTGCGGCGCCAGCTTGTCGCTGATGCCCTCGCCCTCGTCGGCGACCTCGACGCGCACCATCGCCTCGTGCCGCGGCGACGCGCCGGGCACCATCCGGACCGACACCGTGCAGGTCCCGCCGCCGTGCATGAGCGCGTTGTCCACGAGCACCGACACGGCCTCCCGCAGCCGGGAGGGCGTGGCCGAGGAGCGAACCGCACGCTCGCCGCGCAGCACCAGGGCGCGTCCGGCCTGCTGGTACTGGCGCTGCCACTCGGAAACCACGGTGGCCAGCTCGCCGACCACCGACACCGACTCCTGGGCGCCTCCGGTGTTGCGGGACGAGCGCACCAGTTCGTCGATCGCCCGGGTGAGCCGGTCGACCTGCGCCATCGCCTCGTTCGCCTCGTCGACGACCGCCGGGTCCGGGTGCACGGACAGCTCGTCCAGCCTGAGCCGGACCGCGGTCAACCGGCTGCGCAGCTGATGGGAGACGTCGCCGACGAGTGCGCGCTCGCGTTGGAGCCTGCCCGCGATCTCGACGGTGACGGCGTCGAGCACGTCGGAGACCCGGTCCAGCTCGGCGATGCCGTACCGGCGCGAGTCCTTCCGGAAGTCGCCCTTGGCCAGGCGTGCGGCTCGGTCCGCGACGTCCTGCAGCGGGTCCGCGAGTCGCCGCGCGGTCACGCTCGCGACCCCGGCGCCCGCCGCGAGCGAGGCGAGCACGACCAGGGCGACCGCGCCGACCGCCTGGCGCTGCAGGGAGCGCATCGACTCCGACGGGGCTTCGAGCCGCAGCGCTCCCGACCTACCCATCGAGATCGACTCGATCAGCGGGGACTCGACAGTCTCCGCGCCGATGTCGACCCGCGCATCGGGGTCGGACGGGGTCGGGTAGGTCACGGACAGCTTGCCGCCCTCGGGCACAGCCAGCCGGAGTGAACCCAGGTCGAGCGCGCCGACCACCAGCCCGGTCTGTCCCTCCTGGGAGATGATCTCGGCAGAGAGCCGGTTCAGCCGGGCCTGCAGGTCGCTGCGGGTGAAGTCCTCGACCCACAGCCAGGCCGTGTACATCAGCGGCAGACCGAGCAGCAGTCCGGTGACCAGGACGACGGCGAGGATGGACTGCAGGATCCGGCTGCGCATGTCGGTCCGCGACGGCTAGTCGTTGTTGAGGCGGAACCCGACACCGCGAACGGTGGCGATGCGTCGCTCGGCGACCGGGCCCTCGTCGCCGATCTTCCGCCGCAGCCACGACATGTGCATGTCCAGGGTCTTGGATCCGCGCAGGTCCGCGTCGCCCCAGACCTCCTGCAGGATGATGTCGCGCGAGACCACCTCGCCCGCGCGGTCGAGCAGCACCTTGAGCAGCTCGTACTCCTTGTTGGCCAGCGCGACCTCCGTGCCGCCGACCATCACGCGACGGGCCGCCGGCTCGAGCCGGATGTCGCCGACCTCGAGCACCGCGTCGTCGCCGCCGCCACGCCGGCGCATCAGGGCCCGCACCCTGGCCATCAGCTCGGCGAGGCGGAACGGCTTGCCCACGTAGTCGTCCGCGCCCGCGTCGAGTCCGACGACGAAGTCGACCTCGTCGGTGCGGGCGGTGAGCATCAGCACGGACAGGTCCGATCCGGCGCCCCGCAGTTGCCTGCACACCTCGAGTCCGTCCATCCCGGGCAGCCCGAGATCGAGGATCAGCAGATCGAAGGACCCCTTCAGGGCCAGTTCGAGGGTCGCGGGACCGGACTGTTCGACGGTCACGTCGTAGCCCTCGCGGCCGAGCGCGCGCGAGAGCGGCGCGGCAATCGCCTCATCGTCTTCGGCAAGAAGTACAGCAGTCACGACACCACAGTACGGAGCCCGGTGCGGATTTCGCCCCATTGCCGCGCTTCAGCGCCGCCAGCCGCGCCGCGCCCGACGACTCCCCGTGTCGTCGTTATCCGGAAGGTCCGGATCCGATACCCCGAAATCGACCGCACCCCGCTCGTCGCGCTGCAGGTTCATCGCGTCGAACACCTGGTGGTAGAGCAGCGAGTGGACGCGCTGGACGTCCGGAACGTCGTCGAACTCGAGCGGATCGTCGGCCGCCGAGCCGATCACCAGGGTGCCCGTTCGCAGCATCCGGTCGAGCAGGCCGTGCCGGAACTGCACGTTGCTGATCCGGCCCATGGGAATGTCGATACCGGTGTGTGTGAAGACGCCGTGCCGGATCAGCACCCGGCGGTCGGTGACGATGAAGTGGGTGGACTTCCAGGTGATCAGCGGACCCAGGCAACGCCAGCCGACCATCGCGAGCCAGGCCACGAGAATCACCAGCAGCGCCACGGTGCGGGCGGTGCCGTCGAGCCGGGCCTGCGCGAGCCCGCCGACGAATCCGGCGACGGCGGTCGCCGCGATGAAGGTGACGGCGGGCAGCAGCAGCATCTTCCAGTGCGGATGCCGGTGCAGCAGCAATTCCTCGTCCGCGGCGAGCGCGTCGTCCGGGTAACCCATTCGGGAAAGTCTGCCACCTACCGGGGGTCCGGCAGTACTTCCTCCGCGGCCTCCTCGACCTCCGCCTCCGCCTCCTCGTGCATCGCAGCGGCCCGCGCTGCGGCCTCCTGCGCGGCGGTGGCGAGTTCCTCGGCGGTCGGCGGAGACTCCGCGATCAGCGCATTCGCCCACCGGGTGGTCGGATCGATGTCGAGCAGCAGCGCCTTCACCAGCAACGTCATCGGAATGGCGAGCAACGCCCCGAGCGGGCCGAGCACCCAACCCCAGAACACCAGGGCGAGGAAGGTCAGCGTGACCGACAACCCGACTGCGTCGCCGACGAACTTGGGCTGGATCACCGACTGGATGATCACGTTGATGACGCTGTAGACCACGATCACCCAGATCATCAGCATCGGCCCGCCCTGCAGCAGGGCGATCAGCGCCGGCGGGATCAACCCGATGACGAAGCCGATGTTCGGGATGTAGTTCGTGATGAACGAGAGCAGTCCCCACAGGATCGGCAGCGGAATCCCCATGGCCCACAACGCGCCCGCGTCGATGACGGCGACGATCAGCCCGAACACCGTCGACACGATGAGGTAGCTGCGAGTGCCGCCGGCGAACGACGAGAAGGCGTAGGCGATGTCGGGACGCGCGTAGGCCACCGCCCGCATCCGCTCGCCGAACGTGCTCGCGTCGAAGGCCATGAAGATCAGCAGCGCGAGGATGAAGAAGAGGTTCGAGAACACCGACAGAAGTCCACGGAGGATGTTGTCGAGCAGGCCGACCAGTTTGCCGAAGTCGATGTTGGACAACGCCTTGTCCACCTGGTCGGACCCGATGTTGAGCTGCGCGAGCCAGGACTGCACGTCGGCGACGAGCTGATTGGCCTTGTCCGCGTAGTCGGGCAGCAGGGTGGCGAGCTGGGCGATCGACACGGCCAGCGCCGCGACGAGCCCGAGCAGAATCGCGTAGACCGCGAGCAAGGTCGCGACGACCGCGACCCACCGCGGTGCACCCTTGCGCTGCAACCAGGTTCCCAGTGGTTGCACGCCGACCACGAGCATCAGCGCGAGGAAGACCGGACCGACGACACCCGAGAACGACTTGACCCCGGCCACCGCGACGACAGCGCCTGCCATCCCGAGCAGCACGACCAGCCCGCGCGGCAACCCCTCCGATGCCGGCGGCGGCGGCGGCGCCGCAGCGTGGGGCCTCACCTCCACACCGCGGCTCGGTCGCCGACGCCGGGCAACAGTCCGAGGATCGGCAGCCCGATCGCCAGATGCACGAGGCTGGTGGCGATCCGCTCGCCGGTGGTCGCGTCGTAGACGAACGGCAGCACCACCGAAGCGAGGGTCAGCAGGCCGACGATCCAGCCGAAGAAGGAGTCCCCGCCCGGCGTGGTCACGAGCAGCAGGTAGAGCAGCGCGGCACCGAGCAGCGCGGCGACGAACCCGAGGATCGCGAATCGGACCGAGACGGTGGTCTCGACCAGCCACGGCGGTGCCAGCGGAAACACGCCGAACGCACGGACGATCAGCGTGACGACCAGCGCGGACAGTGCGGTGACCAGCGCCGCCGCGAACGCTCCCGCCCAGAACTTCCCCGCCGCAACCTCTCTCACGCGCTGGTCCGGCGCACCTTGGCCCGAGGTGCCGCCCGGATAACTCGTCATCGCGTAGCCCCTTTCGCGCCTGCGGTCAGGCTTCACACCGACACTCGCACCGGGGCGGCCGTCGCGGCATCACCCGCGACGGATGACTCCCCGCCGCTGCTTCATCCGCACCGAAAGTCACCCACAACGGATGAGGTGCAGGGACCTCACAGATCGGACACTGCTCAAGCAGACTCGGCACACTCAACAGGAGAGGATCTGCCATGACGGATCATTCGGCTGCGAATCGCACGGACAACGGTGTCAAGCAGGGCTTTGCGGCAGGCGCTTCGATCGCCGCAGCGATCTTGCTGCTGACGGTCGGCATCCTCCAGATCTTCCAAGGCATCTCCGCGGTCGCCAAGGACAACGTCCTCGTCGTCGGGCCCGAGTACACCTACTCGTTCAACATCACCACCTGGGGCTGGATCCACATCGTGGTGGGCATCCTGATCGCGCTGACCGGCTTCGCGCTGCTCAGCGGCGCGACCTGGGCGCGAATCGCCGCGATCTTCCTCACGGCGCTCTCGATCATCGCGAACTTCCTGTGGCTGCCGTACTACCCGTTGTGGTCGATCCTGATCATCGCGCTCGACGTCGTGGTCATCTGGGCCGTCACGACCTGGGACACCGATCGCGTCTGACCGTTCCGAGACACCCCGAACGGGGGCGTGGACCTGCCGGTCCACGTCCCCGTTCGTCGTGTGTCACACCTGCGGTCGCAGATGCGTGACGTCTCCGGCCGACACGGCCACCGGCTCGCCGCCGCCGTCGGGCCGCACCACGATCCGGCCCTGCTCGTCGACATCCGATGCCAGACCGAGCAGTTCACGATCGGCAGGCAACTCGACCCGCACGCGCTGACCGAGGGTCCCGCAGCGCGCGCGGTAGTCCGCGGCCAGCGCATCCGTGCGCCACTCGTCGTCGCGCCAGGCCGACCACTGCAGGGCCAGCTCGCGCAGCAGGGCCCGGGCGAGAGTGTCCCGGTCGGTGGTCGCGGCGTCGGCGAGCTGCAGCGAGGTCGCCGTCGGGACCGGCAGTTCCTGCTCCGTGATCGTGACGTTGAGACCGACGCCGACCACGACCGACGGGACCGGCGACGTCGCCGCGACCTCGGCGAGAATGCCGGCAACCTTCTTGCCGTCGATCTGGACGTCGTTGGGCCACTTGAGCACGGCGTCGACCTCCGCGACCGAGCGCAGCGCGTTGACCGTGGCGACACCGGTCAGCAGCGGCAGCCAACCCATCCGGTCCAGCGGCAGGCCCGGCATCCGGAGCAGGACCGACACCGAGATTCCTGAACGCGGCGGAGCGACGAAGCTGCGCGCGTGCCTGCCGCGACCGTGGTCCTGGTACTCGGCGATCAGGACCGCTCGATCGAGCGCAGAATCCGCTGCGCGGGCGAGCAGGTCGGCATTCGTCGAGCCGGTCTCCTCGACGATGTCGAGGGTCGAGTAGAAGGCGCGTGGGTCACCGTCGGGTCCGGTGCTCACGAGCGCCTTGCGCAACGCGTCGACGCCAAGTGGTGGCCGGTTCAGGTCCGTGTACATGGTTCGAGGGTAGGACCGACTCGGTATCGCCCGCGATCACGTCGCCCACGGACGATTTCCGTACCCGTCAGTAGCTTAGGTTCAATGATTGAACGCAAGCTGACCTCGCTCGACAGGGGTGGAGGGGTAGTCGATAAGCTCTCTGCCCATGACCAGTGTCCAGGAGCCCACCGCGCAAGAGGCGACGCACACCCCTGATATCCACACGACCGCAGGAAAGCTCGCTGACCTGCAGAGACGTCAGGAAGAAGCCAAGTTCCCGAGCGGCGAAGCCGCGGTGGACAAGGTGCACGCGAAGGGCAAGCTCACCGCCCGCGAGCGGATCACCGCCCTCCTCGACGAGGGCTCCTTCGTCGAGCTCGACGCGCTCGCCCGGCACCGCAGCGTCAACTTCGGTCTCGCGGAGAACCGTCCGGCGGGCGACGGCGTCGTCACCGGCTACGGCACCATCGACGGCCGCGACGTCTGCGTGTTCTCCCAGGACGCCACGGTCTTCGGCGGCAGCCTCGGCGAGATCTACGGCGAGAAGATCGTCAAGGTCATGGACCTGGCCCTCAAGACCGGTCGTCCGCTGGTCGGCATCAACGAGGGCGCGGGCGCTCGCATCCAGGAGGGCGTCGTCTCGCTCGGCCTGTACGGCGAGATCTTCCACCGCAACGTGCAGGCCTCCGGCGTGATCCCGCAGATCTCGCTGATCATGGGTCCCGCCGCCGGCGGCCACGTCTACTCCCCCGCACTGACCGACTTCGTCGTGATGGTCGACCAGACCTCGCAGATGTTCGTCACCGGCCCCGACGTGATCAAGACCGTCACCGGCGAGGACGTCACCATGGAGGACCTGGGCGGCGCCCACACCCACATGGTCAAGTCCGGCGTCGCGCACTACGTCGCCTCCGGCGAGCAGGACGCCCTCGACTACGTCAAGGACCTGCTCTCGTACCTGCCGTCCAACAACCAGGCCGCCGCGCCGCGCCTGGAGCCGTCCGACCCGATCGTCGGTTCGATCGAGGACTCGCTCACCGCCGAGGACCTCGAGCTCGACACCCTGATCCCGGACTCGGCGAACCAGCCGTACGACATGCACGAGGTCATCCGTCGCCTGCTCGACGACGACGAGTTCCTCGAGGTTCAGGCCGAGCGCGCCGCCAACATCATCGTCGGCTTCGGTCGCGTGGACGGCCGCAGCGTCGGCATCGTCGCGAACCAGCCGATGCAGTTCGCCGGCTGCCTCGACATCGACGCCTCCGAGAAGGCCGCACGCTTCGTGCGCACCTGCGACGCGTTCAACGTCCCGATCATCACCCTGGTCGACGTGCCCGGCTTCCTGCCCGGCACCGAGCAGGAGTACAACGGCATCATCCGTCGCGGCGCCAAGCTCCTCTACGCGTACGGCGAAGCCACCGTCGGCAAGATCACGGTCATCACCCGCAAGGCCTACGGCGGCGCGTACGACGTGATGGGCAGCAAGCACATGGGCGCGGACGTCAACCTCGCGTGGCCGACCGCCCAGATCGCCGTCATGGGCGCCTCCGGCGCCGTCGGCTTCGTCTACCGCAAGCAGCTCAAGGACGCCGCTGCTTCCGGCGCCGACGTGGACGCGCTGCGCCTCGAGCTGCAGAACGAGTACGAGGACACCCTCGTCAACCCGTACGTCGCGGCCGAGCGTGGCTACGTCGACGCGGTCATCCCGCCGAGCCACACCCGTGGGCAGATCGTCGCGGCGCTGCGCCTGCTCGAGCGCAAGATGGTTACCCTTCCCCCCAAGAAGCATGGGAACATTCCGCTGTGACAGCTACGACTCGCGAGACGACACTCGAGGACGTCGAGGTGCTTTCCGAAGCCGCCGCGACCGTCGACGCTGCCGCGGTGGCCGCAACCGAAGGTGCGCAATTGCCGGTCATCAAGGTGGTCAAGGGCTCGCCGACCGACGCCGAGGTAGCCGCTCTGGTCGCCGTGTTCGCCGCCGCTTCCTCGGGTGAGGCCCCGGTCGACACGACCCCGCCCGAGCACTGGGGCGACCCGGCGAAGATGCACCGGGCGCGCGCACCGTTCTCGCCGTACTCGTTCCAGAACCGGGCGTGACCCGGCTCGTCCTCGCCTCGGCCTCGCCTGCGCGACGCATCGTGTTGCGCAAGGCGGGGATCGAGCCGCACGTGCACGTCTCGGGCGTCGACGAGGACGCGATCCAGACCGCGCTCGGACCCCGGGCCACTCCGCAGCACGTCGTGACGGAGCTGGCCCGGGCCAAGGCGTCGGCGGTCCTGCCGGACCTTCCCGCCGACATCCTCACGGACGCCGTGGTGATCGGCTGCGACTCCATGCTGCTGATCGACGGCGAACTCCAGGGCAAGCCGCATACCGCGGACGTCGCCCGCGCCCGCTGGCGCTCGATGGCGGGCCGCAGCGGCACCCTGCTGACCGGCCACTGCGTCCTGCGGGTGCGTAACGGCGCCGTCACCACCGAGGCCGCCGCAGACAGCGCGACGGTGGTGCATTTCGGGACGCCGTCGGGCGACGACCTCGAGGCCTACCTCGATTCGGGCGAACCGATGCAGGTCGCCGGCGCCTTCACCCTCGACGGACTCGGCGGCTGGTTCATCGACCGCATCGAGGGCGACCCGTCCAGCGTGATCGGCATCGGCCTGCCGCTGGTCCGCCGACTGCTCGGCGAGGTCGGGGTCGGCATCTCCGACCTGTGGACGGTCAACCGCCCGCACTGACGGCGGCACTTCCCCGACTCGAACGATCGACTGTCCGGCGTGATCCGGACGACGGCTGTCGTCTCGCCGCTCCGATGGCCCTACCTACCCGCCGCCGCGC
>NZ_JBHZAH010000094.1:0-20224 GCF_042754225.1 Rhodococcus sp. NPDC059234 | reverse complement strand
GCATCACCGGGGTCCCCGGGGTGGGCAAGTCGACCACCATCGAGGCCCTCGGTATGCACCTGATCTCGTTGGGGCACAAGGTCGCCGTCCTCGCCGTCGATCCGTCGTCCACCCGCACGGGCGGCTCGATCCTCGGCGACAAGACCCGGATGCAGAACCTGTCGGTGGAACCGAACGCGTTCATCCGGCCGTCCCCGACCTCCGGCACGCTCGGCGGCGTCGCGAAGGCGACCCGCGAGACCATCGTGCTGCTCGAGGCGGCCGGCTACGACGTGATCCTGGTCGAGACCGTCGGCGTCGGGCAGTCCGAGGTGACGGTCGCCAACATGGTCGACACCTTCACCTTCCTCACCCTCGCTCGGACCGGCGACCAGCTGCAGGGCATCAAGAAGGGTGTGCTCGAGCTGGCCGACATCGTCACGGTGAACAAGGCCGACGGCAAGCACGCGATCGAGGCCAAGGCCGCGGCGCGGGAGCTGGCGGGTGCACTGCGGCTGATCTACCCGCACGACGCGCTGTGGAAGCCGCCGGTGCTCACCATGAGCGCGCTGGAGAACGACGGCGTCGACAAGTTCTGGGACACCGTGCTGCTGCACCGCAAGGTGCTCGGCGACGCCGGCGAACTCGAGGCCAAACGGCACCAGCAGCAGGTGGACTGGACGTGGTCGATGGTGCACGACCAGTTGCTGCGCCGCCTCGACACCGACCCCGCCGTCAAGGCGATCCGCGGCGACGTCGAGCAGCGGGTCCGTGAGGGGTCGCTGACCGCGGCGCTGGCCGCGCACCAGATTCTGGAGACGTTCGACGGCTAGGCGTCGGATGGAACGGGGATCGCCGCGGACGATGCTGAACGGAGTTGACGTGACAGAGCGGTCTTCGGCATCCGCGAGTCGGAGCCGGCTCCGGAACGCACTGGTGGCGACCGGGTTGTTCGCGGCGGTCGCCGGTGCCGTGGTGGTCCCGCCGGTGCTCGCCCGGTCGACCGCCGATCAACTCGACCGGCTGACCGCCTCCTCCGAGTCGCCGGAGGCGGCGGTCGTGCCTGCGGTGATCGAGATCGCCTCGGCCGCATCGAGTCCGGCCGGTTTGTCGGCGCTCGCGGCCGCGTACACGCAGGCGGGCAAGCCGTACCGCTGGGGTGGAACGGGGCCCGACGCGTGGGACTGTTCGGGCCTGGTGCAGTGGGCCTTCGGGCAGGCCGGGGTGGACCTGCCGCGGGTGAGCGAGGACCAGGCACTCGTGGGCGACCCGATCCCGGTGGAGGCGATGGCTCCCGGCGACGTCATCACCTTCCGGGACGCCGCCGACCACGTGGGCATCTACGCGGGATTCGGGCAGGTGTTCAACGCCTACGACGAGGATGTCCCGATCGGCCTGACCGGGCTCGCCGACCTCCCGCCCATCCACAACGTGCAGCGGTTCTGAGCCGAGGGCGGCCGCGGGTCAGCGCAGCAGAGTGGTCTGGATCAGGTCGTGGCCGAGGTCGAATCGGATCCCGTCCGGGTTCGTCAATCCGGGTCCGCGATACCAGGACTCGTCGGCTTCCGGGTGCGGGCCGACCAGTCCGACGCGGCCGCTGCCGTACGGGGTGACGACGGCCGCGACCACCTCGTTCGGGTAGCGCGCCAGCACCGTCGCGCCGACCGCGTCCCAGTTGTCGTCGGGGACCGTGAACGCCGTGCCGTCCTGGAAGAACATGTGCCGGCGCTGGTTGCGCCAGTCGACAGCGACGACGGTGTCCTCGGTGTCGTGCACGGTCGCGTCGTCCGTGCCGATGTACTGCCGCACCTGGCCGGGGAACAGTCTGTAGCCGGGGTCGTTGCCGGCCAGGTAGGCGCCGAGACAGAAACCGAGGTAGGAGCCGCCCGCGGCCACAAACTCGCGCAGGTGGGGCGCGTACGACCGAGTGCGGCGCCACGCGGGACCGACCGTTCCGCCGCCTGGCTGCGCGTAGACGGCTGCCCCGGCGAGGGTCTCGGGGGTGACGTCGACCTCCTCGTCGGGTCCGCAGTACACCGGTCGCAGCGGGGTCGGCGCGGACACGAGCAGGTTCGCCACCGATTCCGCGCAGCCCGAGCAGGCCGCGGGACCGCGGTAGACGAGGGCGACCGGCCGGTCGTCCGCGTCGGCGAGCAGGCGTGGCAACCCCACTGCTGCTGCGGCACCGACCGCGCCGACCCCGGCCGCCCCGATCAGGAACCGCCGCCGCGTCACCCGGCCCTCGGTTCGATTCATGTGCGGGCGGTCCGGGATTCGACAGCCCGGCGAACGCGGGTGGTCACGGAGGTGACGAGACCTTCGAGCGGCCCCCGGCCGGCGGTCGCTCGCCAGGCCAGTGCCAGGGCGCAGATCACCACGACCTGTCGCACGTAGCCCTCGGTGGCGTCGTACATGTCGAAGTCGGAGTTGATGAACATGATGTGCCCGACATAGACGGTCAGCGACATCGTGCCGACGGCCACCAGTGGGGCGGTGAGGATGTTCACCGCCCGAGCCGGCACCGGCCGGCCGACCCGGAACAGCAGCAGGCACAGGCCGAGGACGAGGAACGAACTGCCGACCGTGTTCATCAGGTCCAGCGGTGTGCCTGTGTGCGGACCGTTGACCGCGAGCCACCACCAGGTGTCGGTGGGCACGGTGCCGTCGGAGCCGAACGCGAGGACTTCCTCGAGGGTGTCGGGATCGGCGATCGCTTCGAGCCGGCTCAGGCCCTCGAACGGGTGCAGGAACATCCACGACAGCGTGGCCGACAGCGAGACGAGCAGCGCGCCGATGCCGGTGAGCCAGGCGTTGATCCGCAGGGACGAGAGGTCGAGCCGGCCGACCACGATGCCCACCAGCATGTAGGTCATCCACACGACGACCGGGAACTCGCCGGTGAAGACGAGATTGGCCAGCGACTGGATCGGCTCGACCAGCACTGTCTCCCAGGACAACTGCCGAGTGAACGGCTCCGGCAGATGTGGGCGGACGAACTGGCTGAGCACCGGCGTCACCGCGGCTGACGCAATCGCCAGTACCGCCAGCGTGCGGGTGCTCAGATACACCAGCGGCACCGCGAGCAGGAACATGACGGCGTAGTACGGGAGGATCACCACCCCGTAGTCGATCTCGGTGTATCCCAACGACAACCCGATCAGGCCGAGCATCACGGCTCGGGCGACCAGCGACGCGGCCGTGCCACGAGACTGCGGTCCGGGCTGCAAGCGGCGACGACCGGACAGGAACGCGATCGCGACCCCGGCCAGCACGGCGAACATCGCCGACGCGTGCCCGGCCGAAAGGGTGTACGGGAGGGTCGGGTGGCCGTCCGCGTCGTAGTCGTCCAACGAGTGCACGGCGATCATGCCGAGCACGGCCAGCCCGCGGGCGAGGTCGACGCCACGCAGGCGGACCCGCCGCCGTGCGGGCGCGGCGGTCGCTGGACTGTCGGTCAGGGTCGTCATGTCAGCTCATCACCGCGTCGATCAGGTCGAGGCCGGCGACGCTGCCGACGCCGGCGGGGGTGGACAGTCCGGAATCGGCGAACCAGTCGGCGTCGGCTTCCGGGTGCGGGCCGACGACGCCGACGCGGCCCGCACCGAAGTGCGCGGTGAGCGCGGCGATCTGGCCGTTGGCATACGCGGCCAGCACGTGCATTCCGGGCGGAAAGTACTGCGGCAGTGCGAAGGTCGGGCCGTCCTGGAAGTACATCGGCTGCGGACGCCCACGCCACCGCACGTCGACGACTGTCGCCTCGGGCCCGGCGACCTCGGCGCGTGCGGTGGAGATGTAGCGGTCGGCATCTCCCGGAAGCAGGTTGAATCCCGGCGTGGCGCCCGCGAGGTATCCGCCGAGACAGAACCCCAGGTAGCGACCGCCGCCTGCGACGTACTCGCGGACCGTGTTCCGGTGCCGTCGCATCCGCCGCCACGCGGGTCGCAGTTCGTCGCCGCCGGGTTGGGCGTACACGGCGGCGGATCGTAGGACGTCGGGAGTGAGCGGTAGGTCCTCACGCGGGCCGACGTAGTGGATCTCGAAGTTCCACCGGCTGCGCGCGAGCAGCGCGGCCACCGATTCCGCGCAACCGGGCAGGGTGGCGCCGCCGCGGTACACCAGGGCGAGGGGGCGGTGGTACGAGTGCCTCACGGGCGCACCGCCTGGGCCGGGACGCCCTCCCATCGGGTGTGGGCGGGCAGCTCGTCGCCCTTCATCAGCAGCGACAGCGGGCCGAGTTCGGCGTGCTCGCCGACGACGGCGTCGTAGAGCACCACCGCACGGGTGCCGACGGTCGCGCCCGCGCAGACGGTGACGGTCGACATCTTCATCACGCGGTCCTCGAACAGGTGCGTCTGCAGTGACACCCCGGCCCCGATCACCGCGTCGTCGCCGACCTGCACCAGGTCGAACTCGGTGAGGTATGTGGTGCCGATCCAGACCCGTCTGCCCATTCCCGCGCCGAACCAGCGCAGGACCATCGGCAGGAACGGGGTTCCGGTGAGCTGACCGAGCAGCACCGGGACCGCGGCCGACTCGTACATGCCGGTGGCGAATTCGGACCGACGCACGAACCTGGCCCACAGCGGCTCCACCCGCGGCCGGTAGGTGCCGACCAGGTTCTTCTTCACCGCCGCGGAGAACAGCACCACCCCGAGCGCGGTCGCCAGTGCCAGCAGCGGCGCCGACAGGATCGTCCAGGTGAGGGTGCTGGCACGAGCGATCAGCGAGAGCCCCAGCAGGTAGAAGTACAGGCTCACCCCGATCACCGTGGGCGGCAGCACGATCCGGAAGAACTCGATCCACCAGCGGTGGGCGACGACCGCCCGGCTCGGGGAGAAGGTCTCCGCCTCGTCGAACTCGCCGCTGTCCTGCCGGGCCGGCAGGTAGAACGCAGGATTGCCGAGCCACGACGTGTCGGCCGGAACGCCCTCGGCCGGCGGTACGGTCAGCACGCCGACCAGTGAACCGTCACCGGTGTGCATGCCGCTCGGCAGCACCGCGGCGTTGCCGATGAACGCCCGGGTGCCGATCTCGGTGGGCGCGAACGTCATCCGGCCGTTGCAGAACGTGCTGCCGCCGAGGCTCGCCATGTCGGCGACGAAGCTCTCCTCGCCGATGGTCAGCAGGTCGGGATCGATGTGGGAGACGGTCGAGACCTCGGCGCCGCGACCGACCCTGGCGCCGAGCAGGCGCAGCCACGGCACCGTGTACAGGGTCGCGTAGAGGGTGTTCGTGTAGAGCAGGCTCATCTCGAACAGCTTGTCGGTGGCCCACTTCTTGACGCCCAGCGCGGACGCCTCGGGGAACGTGCCGGTCGGTAGCGACGGCAGGATCAGCCTCTTGCCGAGCGCGACGACGGCGCACACGCTGGCGACGTAGACGGCGCCGGAGGCCAGCGTCGCCAGCAGCGAGGCGAGCATTCCGTACTCGAGCAGCACCGCCCACACCAGCACGAGGCTGGGCACGATGGTGGCGATCGCCAGCGCCTCGAGGGTGAGCACACCGAACGCGGTGAGCAGCAGCAACTTCGGGGTCCACCCTGGTGCCGGCTCGTCCGCGGCCATCGCTTCGACGCGGGGGTCGAGGCGGGGCACCGGGCGCGGCGGCGAGCCGGCCCACCGGGTGCGTGCGGGAATCGTGACACCCTCGGCCAGGACCGACTGGTCGCCGAGCATCGCGGTGTCGCCGACGACGGCGCCCGGTTCGAGTGCGCAGTTCGCGGCGACGTACGCGTGTGCGCCGACGACGATCGGCGCCACGACGACTTGGCGGCCGACGACCCGCCACGGCCGCACGTCGGTGTTCGTGCCGAGCGAGGCCCCGGCACCGATGGTCACCATCGCGGGGAACGAGACGGTCGAGGTGCCGATGTGGGTGTCGGCGCCCACGCTGGCGCCCAGCGCCCGCAGGAACGGCGCCATCAGCGGCGACCCGCTGAGCACCGGCATCGGTGCCAGCATCATCAGGTGGTCGACCATCCACAGCCGCAGATATGTTGTGCCCCAGAGCCGGTAGCGGCCGGGTTCGATGCCGGCGGACAGCGGCCGGATCGCCAGGACCGGGACCACCCATCGCACCATCAGGTACGACGGAACCGTGGCGATCAGCAGGTCGACGAGGGCGTCGAACGACGGCTGACCGTTGTGGCGGACGTACACGATCGAGACCGGGATCGTCACGACCAGCAGGATCAGCAGGACGAACAGGGCCTGCGCTGCCCCGGCGCGCCGCACGGCGGCACTGCCGATCGGTGCGCCGTCGGTGCGTTGTGTCGGCGGGACCGGCGGAGTGGGCCTTCCGTTTCCGCCGTCCGCGCCGATGCCGACCAGCGTCGCGGCCATCGCGCGGATCGTCGGGCCGGCGTACACGTCCCGGATGCCGGCAGTCGGGTGCATCCCGCTCTCCCGCAGTCGCGTCACCAGCTGGGCCGCGGCGAGGGAGTGGCCCCCGAGTTCGGTGAAGAAGTCGGCTTCGACGGAGACCTCGTCGGCGGGCAGGCCGAGCAGGTCGGCCCACAATCGGCGCAGGTCGAACTCGACGTCGCTACCTGCCGCGACCACCGGTCCGGTGGGCCCGGAGAGCCGTCGGCCGGTGGGTGCGGGCAGCCGGGGGCGGTCGACCTTGCCGCTGGGCATCATGGGCAGTTCGTCGACGACGTCGAGGAAGGTCGGCACCATGTAGTCCGGGAGCCGTCTCTGCAGCTCCTCGTGCACGCGGGCGGCGAGCGCGTCGACCGCAAGGCCGTGGGCGTCGGCGCCCGGCAGCAGGACCACCCACGAGGCGAGCTGTTCGACGTCGGCGACGGTGACCTTCGAGACGACCGCGCTGGCGACGGCGTCGTCGACGAGCAGCACGCTCTCGATCTCGCCGAGATCGACGCGGTGGCCGCGGATCTTGACCTCGCTGTCGGCGCGGCCGAGGTACTCGACTTCACCGTCCTCGGTGATCCGGCCGAGGTCGCCGGTGCGGTAGATGCGGCCGCGAATTCCCGGGATCGGCAGGTCGAGGAACCGGTCGGCGGTCAGGTCGGGGCGGCCGACATACCCGCGGGCGACACCGGGGCCGCCTATGCAGATCTCGCCGATGCCACCGTGCGGAACCGGTTCGCGGTTCTCGTCGAGGATCACCACCGAGTAGGTCGGAAGCGGGACACCGATCGTGACCGGACGGCCGGGCACCAGCTCGCACCAGGTCGCGGTCACGGTCGCCTCGGTCGGGCCGTAGGTGTTGAGGATGCGCCTGCCGGGGCGGCCCCAGCGCTCGACCAGCTCTCGCGGGCAGGCTTCGCCGCCGACGAGGATGCTGCGCAACAGCGGGAGCTCACGGGGGATCGTGGCGAGCAGGGTCGGCACGCAGTACATGACGGTGACGCCCCGCGACTCGAGGAAGTCCGCGAGTTCGCCGCCGAGGCGGCCCGCTCCGGTGGGGCCCGCGACCAGCGTGGCGCCGACCGCCCACGTCGGCCAGATCTCCTCGATGGAGAAGTCGAACGAGATGGTCATGCCCTGGTACACCCGATCGGTCGGTTGCACGTCGTAGACGGTGGGCACGATGTCGAGAAAGTTGCAGATGCTCGACTGCGCGACCTCGACGCCCTTCGGGCGGCCGGTCGAGCCGGACGTGTAGATGATGTACGCGGCCGGATCGCGGTGCGCCACCGTGAAGCTCGGACGAGTGGTCGGTTGTTCGGCGATGAGGACGGCCTCGCTGTCGACCTCTGTCCACGACACCTCGAGCCCGGCGAGTGTGGCCGAGAAGGCGGAGCTCGTGAGTACGAGGTCGACGTCGGAGTCCGAGGTGATGTACGCGATTCGGTCGGCGGGCGAGGCGGGATCGATCGGGACGAAGGCCGCGCCGGCCTTGAGGACCGCGAGCAGCGCGACGTACGTCTCCGGGGAGCGTTCGAGCAGGATCGCGACGCGGGCCCCGACCCCGGCGCGAAGGCTGATCAGGTGGTTGGCCAGCTGGTTCGCGCGTTGCTCGAGGTCGGCGTAGGTGAGGCGGTGGTCGTCGCACTCGACCGCGACGGCATACGGCGTGCGTTCGACTGAGGCCTCGAAGACATGCTCGAGCCGCCGCATGGGTGCGGTGACCCCGGCCGGTCCGGACATGAACGGGCGTGTCTGAGCGCTGGACATGGTTTCCTCGTAGTAGTTAACCGCTGGCTAATTCGATTTGCGGTCGGGTTATGTAAGCACGTCGAGGGCGTCTCGTTCGGGGGTCGTCGGCGGCGTGGACCCGGGTGTCGTACGCGCGCGGGCGCGGGCCCGGGGCCGGCCGCGCCGTGGGCCCGGCAAGACCTCCGGCTGCCGAAACCGTTGATTCTGCAACCATCCGGGCAGCTCACCGAGTCGGCCGGGGCGCGGCGTGCGGTGTACGCCGGGGTTGTGACGGGCGGGACGCCGGCCCGCAGGCCCGCACGGTGCGACGGCGCCCCGTTCGGGTGTCCGGCGCCGGGCGACTTCCGATTCACCCGGTGATTCACCCCTCGTCACTCGAGCGCCGTGACCCTGCTCACTTCCGCGTGGTGGTAATTGGACAAATGACTCAGATATCCGGGAGCTACACTGTCGCCTCGACAGCGCCGCTGTGGCAGGCACATCAGCTGCAATTCGATCGGAGGGGTGGGCTCGTGTCCGTCAGCCGTTGGGCGACTCCGAGGCCGACCGCGCGTCCGCGACTGCTGCGCCGAATGGACGAAGGCGCGGCGCTCTCCGTCGTGTGGGGACCGACCGGTTGCGGAAAGACGACGCTGATCGAGTCGTGGCTCGCGACGCAGCGGGACGCCGTCGTGATCCGGATCGACGCGCCGGCAGACGGAGCACAACCAGTCGAGTACTGGGCACGTGTGGACGAGTCGATCGGTTCCGACCCGGATCCGGCGACCGTGCTCGTCCTCGATCTCCCGGACCGTCTTTCCGACCCTGCTCTGTGGAACCGGCTGAACCAGGTTCGGCGGCTCGGTGGCGGGATCCGCGTCATCGTCGCGGTCCGCGACGCGTCGCTGTTCTGGGATGCGAAATTCCCGACCGTGGACCTCAGTGTCGTGACCGCGGCCGAGCTGCGATACACCGCACGCGAGGTCGCCGACCTGTTCGACGAGTCCTCGCTCGAATTGGCGCCGCGAACGATCGCCGAATTGCATCGCCGGACCAGCGGGCACGCGGTTCTGGTCGACGGCGCCCTGCGGGTGGCGCGCGTGTTCGGCACCGACCTCGAGTTCGAGTGGGCGTTGGCGGACGATGTGCTGAACCAGATGGTCGACAGGTACGTGCTGTCCTCGGTACTCGACGAGTCGCTGGAAGGTCGACATCGAGTGCTGGCGATGGTCGTCGCCTCCGCGCGACGGGTGACCACGGCGGCGGCGGCTCAGCTCGGTGCCGCGGATGCAGCCGCCGACCTGTCGGCGCTCGAACGAGCCGGTGTGCTGGTACGTATGCCCGCGGTCGACGGCCACGACTGGCGCATGGTCCCGGCCGTCCGGCGGTCGTTGCTACGACACGCGGTCCGGGAACGGGTCGTGCCGGTCCAGGAGACCGTGACGCGGCTGGCGCTGATGAGTCTGGACGCGGGGGAGTACGCGGCGGCGCTCTGGTACGCGACCGAGGCCGAGGACTGGGAGCTGGTCGGGTCGATCGTCTCCTCGCGCTGGCTCGAGATCTCGACGACCAGGCTCGGCGCGCTGCGTGACGCCCTGATTGCGATGCCGCAGGCGTTGGTCCTCGACCGGCCGGCTCTGTACCTCACACGCGAACTGCTGATCCGCATGCAGTCCGGTGCCGAGCGTGGCCCGGTGTCGGTGATGTCGGAGCGTGTCGAAATCGAGGAGATCGCCGACCGTTCTGTCGACGAGGCGCTGCTCGCGGGAACGGTGCGATCCGTGCTCATGCGGTTCGGCGGGGATTTCGAGGAAGCGGTCCGTCATCACTCGGTGCTGGCCGAGATCTCCACCGCCACGGCAGATGCCGGGGTATCGCCGTACCTGCCTCTGTTTCAACTGCATTGGGGATTGGCCAGTCATCTGAAGGGTGACTTCGGGGTGGCGGTGACCCTTCTGCAGCAGTCGTACAGCGGAGCCGCCGACCGGGGCCCCTCCTTCGCAGCTCGAAACGCGGCGGGCCAGTTGGCCCTGCACCACGCAATGCTCGGCGAGCCGTGTGTCGCGGAGAGGTGGATCCGAAACGAGTCACGGTTCGGGGAAGCGCCCGGCTGGATGGGTGTGATGGTGCGCATCCCCGCCATCACCGCTGGTGGCCTGTCTGCGCTCGACCGGATGGATCTCGAGGCCGCGGCAACCGCGCTCGCCGAGATCGGCGACGTCGACGACAATGCCGAGATCTGGGCCTTCATCGCATACACGCAGAGCCAACTCGACCTGGTGCGAGGCGATGTGGAAGCCGGTTCGGATCGGCTGAGACGAGCGACGGCTCGTTTCCGGCGGTGGCTGACTCCGAACTCGTTGGCGGCGCCGCTCCTCGGATCGGCGTCGATGGACCTTCGGACGGCGATGGGCGGAGCGGACGAGGTGCGGGTGCGGGTGCGGGTGGAGCGAATGCGTGGACCCGTGCACCCGCTCGTGCGACTGTCCGGGGCGCGTGCGGCCGTGCTGTCCGGCGGCGCCGCTGCCGCCCTGGCGGCGTGCCGAGAACTCGCGACCGACAACGGCGGCTACACCCGGATTCGGCTGGAAGCACTGCTGATCTCGGCGATGGCGCTCATCGACATCGGTGACACCGAGTCGATTCGCGGAGCGTGGAGCCGGGCGGTCGCGCTCTCCCAGGACAGCGGATTGGTGCGTCCGTTCGCGACGGTTCCGCCGGAGACCCTCGCCGTGCTGTCGGAACTCGGACCACCGGTGCCGGAGGCCTGGCGGTCACTGGATGTCGCTCTGCGACCGCATGTCTTCCCGGCTCCGCCGGCCGCGGCGGTACTGACCGAACGCGAAAGAGCCGTGCTCGCCGGTCTGGCCACCACCGCCACCGTCGCGGCCATCGCGCAATCGCTCTACGTCTCGCCGAACACGGTGAAGACCCAGATGCGGAGCATCTATCGGAAGCTCACCGTGCATTCGCGTGGCGAGGCGGTCGCGGCGGCGCGGCGGCTGGGCCTGCTCTGACCGCGGACTGCTTCGACGGTCAGGATCCCGGCCGCGCCGCTGGTTGAGCGGTCGGGGCCGCGCCAAGGAGGAACTGTCCGAAGAACGGATCCTCCGCGATCTTGTTCAGCGGCCACGGCAGCGGAGGACGCTGCGGGGCAGGGGGAGTGGTTGTGACCGGGGGTGTGGTGGCGACCGGGGGTGCGGCCGTCGTAGGCGGTGCGGTGACCACCGGCGCGGGAGTGGCCACTGGCGCAGGCATTTCCACTGGTGCGGGCGCGGGTGCCGTCGTCACAGTGGGGGCGGGGAGGGGCAATTCCGCGGGTACCGGAGTGGGCACAGGCACAGTCGTCGTGGTCGTCGGTGCCGCAACGGTCGACGGTCCGGCGCCGCGGTTCACGGTCGTTTCCACGAGGTCGTACGCTAGGTCGAGGTGCACCGCGTCCTGAGCCGACAGGCCGTCGTCGACGAACCAGCTCGCGTCCGCCTCGACGTGCGGTCCCGTCACCCCGACTCGTCCCTTGCCGAAATCGACTGCGAGCGCGGCAACCTCGCCACCCTTGTAGGTGGCCAGCACGGTTGCATTGTGACCAGGTTCGAGGTCGAACGCCGGCGGATCCTGGAAGTAGGTGGTCTTCTCCTGGCCTCGCCAGACGACCGTGGAGCGATGCGGCTGGGTGTCCCACACCGTCGCACCGGGTTTGGCGCTGTACTGCGAGGTGTCACCGGGCAGCAGGTTGTAGCCGGGCGTCGCCCCCGCCAGGTATCCGCCGACGCAGAATCCCAGATAGCTACCGCCGTTGCGGATCCAGTCGCGGATCACCCCCGAGTACGGTTTCATCGCCTTCCACGCCTTGCTCAGGCTCGGCCCGCCCGGCTGCGCGAACACGCTGGCGCGGGCCAGTGTCGCGGCGGTGATGGGAGTGTCGTTGGGGCCGACGTACTCGGTGCGGAAGTGGGACGGCGAATTGCGCAGCATCACCGCAACCGATTCCGGGCAACCGCTGCAGGACGCGGGCCCGCGGTAGACGAGTGCCAGCGGGCCGTTCGGCGTTGCCGTCGCGTTCGGCTGCGCCGCTGCGACGGCGGGTATGCCGGCCAGTGCCAGCACGAGCGACAGGACAACCAGGATCTTCCGGTGGTTGCGCACCGCACCTCGCTCTCGTTCGCCCCCTGGGGTCAAGACATTACAGAATCTTGGTCAACCGAGCGGAATTCGACGCGCATGGCGTCCGATCCGATCCACCAGGCCGGTGAAGAACTCCTCGGGATCGGTGTCCACGACGATGTCTGCGTTGAACGGACGTCCCCACATCCCGTACCAGTCGGCGACGGTGCAGGCGCGCGTGAGGGTTCCGGTGAGTTCGACGTCGACGGTGGCCGGGCGGGTCCGAAAGTCGACCGCCCGCAGTGCGACGGCAGCCGCGAAGGGATCGTGCATGTGCGCAAGGAAGCCCTGGCCGTGGTCGCGATGGAACTCCAGATAGAACCGAATGGCGTCGGACAGGTGCCGGATCACCGGATTCGAGGCGCGCGAACGGGTTCCGGGCGGATCGGACTCGGTGATCAGCTCGTCGGGTGTGCTGCCCGCGGCCGCGCCGAGCCGGCGCAGGTGCTCGGGGAACATCTCGATGGTCTCGGTCACGTCGAGCGGACAGATCACCGGCCGACGATCCTCGGGGGCACCGGAGAACGCGTCGAACACCTCGCGGGCGGCCTCGGGGTCGACGGAGATGTTCCACTCCGCCTTCGGCGTCGTATTGCCCGGATGGTGAAACGCGCCGCCCATCACGACGATTCGGTGAAGCAGGGTCGGGAGGGCGGGTTCGATCCGCAGCGCCAGCGCCAGGTTGGTCAGCGGCCCGGTGACCAGCCCGGTGACCTCGCCCGGTCGGGACCGCGCGATGTCCACCCAGGCCCGAGCCGAACTGCGCTCGGACACGGATCGATTCGAGGCGGGCAGGCGCGCGTAGCCGATTCCCTGTGGGCCGTGGGTGTCCTCGGTGGTGCGCAGCGGATCGGTCAACGGTACCGGCGAACCGAGGGTGACCTCGATTTCGGGGCGCCCGCACAGGTCCAGCCAGGCCAGGTTGTTCGCGGCCACCTGCGCGGCGGGCACGTTGCCCGCGGTGCTCGCGATGCTGAGGATCTTGGCTTCGGGGCTCGCCAGTAGGTAGAGCAGCGCCAGCGAGTCGTCGATTCCCGTATCCACGTCGAGGATCAGCGGAACCCTTGCCATATCGGCTGCCATGTCAGCGGTCGATCCGCGCAGTGGCATGGTGACGAACCGGGAAGTTCACCGAGCGTGCGATGAAACAGACCCGGTTCGCCTCCTCGTGCAGTGCCTCCAGCTTGTCGAGCACGTCGTCCGTCGACGACACAGTGACCTCGGGCCGTAGCGTGACCTCGGCGAATTGCCCTGCGCCGCCCGGCTCCTCGGTCATCGTCCCGGTCGGATGGTCGACGTAGTCCGTGACCACGACGCCGGCCGCCGCCGCGAGACCGAGAAACCACAGCATGTGGCACTGGGAGAGCGAGGCGACCAGCAACTCCTCGGGATTCCAGCGCGTCGAATCGCCGAGGAACGCCGGGTCGGAGCTGCCAGGCAGGTCCGGCTTGCTCGTCGCCGACACGATGTGTTCGCGGCCGTAGGAACGCGGCCCCACGGTGCCCTGGCCGCGGTTGCCGGTCCACGTCACGGTCGGTTCGTAGCGATGTTCGCGCACCGGGTCGATTCTGCCAGCTCGCCGGCCTGCGCGGGCCCCGGCACCGTCGTCGTGACTGGTTGACGATCGAACGCCGTCGGTGGTCACGACCGCGTCGGCTGTCACACCCAGTGCGGTGCGTCCGCGCCCCAGTCGTGAGCGGCAAACAGGTACTGCGGGTAGCCGGGCAGCGGGGGACGTGCCGACGTGACCGCCCCGTGGGTGACCGTGGCGTCGGGCCCGGGTGTCCGCGCTGTCGCGGGATCCTCGACCCGCCCCGGCGCGTCGAGCAGCCATCGGGCGGTCCGGGCCAGCGACACCGCCACCGTCCGCCCGCGGCCGTCGCCGTCGCGCAGGGTCAGCGCGTCGACCAATCCTGCCGCCAACAGGTACCCGCTGGCGTGGTCGAGCGCCTGCACGGGCAGTGCTCCCGGGTGCGCGCCCCCCTCGACCAGTGCGATGCCGGTGGCGGCCTGGACGATGGAGTCGAATCCGCGGCGCTGCGCCCACGGGCCGTCGGCGCTCCAGGCGCTGACCGAGCCGTGCACGATCCCGGGCCTGAGCCCGGACAGTCCGAATCTGTCGAGAGCGCCCGGACGGTAGCCGGTGATCAGCACGTCGGCGGTGGACATCAGCGCGCGCATCGCCCGCGCGCCGTCGTCGGAGGTCAGGTCGAGCAGCGTCGACCGCTTCCCCTGACCGGTGTCGCGGTGCTGCCAGTCGATCTCGTGCAGGTGCGGCGGATCGACGCGGAGGACCTGCGCTCCGAGTAGCGCCAACGCCCGGCCCGCGACCGGGCCGGCCAGTACCCGGGTCAGGTCCAGGACCCGGCGGCCCCCGAGTGGTCGGACGGGGTCGGTGCTCTTGGCGGAGTGACTCATCGGCGTCGCGAGCGCCGACGATGTGGCGCCCATCCGGACGATCGGTCCCGATCCGGAGGCGACGCCCTGCGGATGCCGCGCCCACTCCGCTTCGGTCCGCACGCTCGCCGCGATCGCGCCGCACTCCGCGGCCCGCTCCTCGACTTCCTGCGCCGACAACGTTCCGATGCGGGACGAGAGGACACCCGCGTCGGCGTCGTCGGGGAGCCCCAGCGCCTCCAGCAGTCGGGTCCGGTGGTGCGGGTAGTTCGCGTGGGTGCGGACCCACCCGTCGGACGCGGCGAAGAATCCCGACATCTGTGCGAAACCCGACACCGGTTCACCGGCGATGCGCATCATCCGATCGCCGGCGAACGACGCGGCGACTCGCTCCGGGTCGAGGCTCCACGGGTGCGGAGTCAGTCGTCGCGCGACGAGCAGACGGTTGACCGCGGAGGCCAGCGCGCCGACCGAACCCAACGCGAGGGCCGCGGTCGGCAAGCGGGAGGAGAGGTAGCCGTCGCCAGGAGGGAAGACCATGCCGCCCGAGTGGTGCGGCAGCGCACAACCGCGCTCGTAGTCGGTGAGGAGTACCTCCGCGGACACCATTCCTGGACGGTATACCCGTCGTTAGCATGGGCGGATGATTGTCGCCCCCGCACGGACACTCGGCGGCCGGGCCGTCGTCGCGCTCACCGCGTTCGCCGCGGCCTCGGTGATCCACCTGACTGCGCAACTCGCCGAGGCCGACGGTGTGGCGAACGTGAGCCAGTGGTTCCTGATGCCGTTGCTCGCCTGGTTCCTGGTGCTGGCGGCTCCCGCGCCGCGCTCCCGGCTGGTACGGCTGACGCTGGCGGCACTCGGCCTGTCCTGGCTGGGGGACACCGCGCCGGACCTCGCGCACGGAGACACCGCGTTCCTGGTGATGATCGCGTTCTTCCTGCTCGCGCAGGTGGCGTACATCGCGGCGTTCTGGCCGTACCGCGCCGCGAGCGTGCTGCGCCGACCCGCGGGGTTCGGCTACGTCGCGGTGATCGCCGCGCTGGTGGCGGCCTGCGCGCCCGGTGCGGGGGCGATGCTCGCACCGGCACTGGTCTACGGCATCTGCCTCGGCCTCATGGCCGTGCTCAGCACGGCGCTGGGGCGTGTCGCGGCCCTCGGCGGCGCGCTGTTCCTGGTGTCCGACTCCATGATCGCGCTCGGTGCGTTCGCGGACTGGTTCCATCCACCGGTCGAGGGATTCTGGGTGATGGCGACCTACATCGCGGGGCAGGCGCTGATCGTGCTCGGGGTGCTGGCCGCCGCGCGCTCGACGGCCGGCACACCCGGGGCAGCGACTACGTCCTGCGGACGGTGATCTCGAAGCCCGCCGCACGCAGGCGATCCGCCAGCCGGTCACCGATCGCGGTGGCGGGGGTGAGCACGCCCGCCGCGGCGGGCAGCGCGTCGCGGTCGAGCGCCAGGGCGAGCGCGGATTCGCCGAGCATCACCGCGGTCGCCGCGTACCCCGGGTCGCCCTTGGCCCGGATCCGCGAGGTGTAGCGGGCCCCGGTGGTCGTGGTCGTGTACACGTCCGTGGTGAAATGTCCGGCGTTGCGCGTCTTCTCGCTCGGACCCTCGCCGGGCTTCGGCAACACCCGGTCGAGGACGTACCGCGTCGGCGGGAAGGCCAGCCCGGCCATCAGCGCACCGAGTCCGGCCGCGACGCCTGCCGCCAGCACGGGGGAGAGCGGGGACTGGCCGACGCTCATCACCTCGCGATAGCGGAACGTCCTGCCGTAGGCCCAGTTTCGGAGCGAGTTGCTGCGGCGTACGACACGGGTGTTGGTCGAGCCCATCACGAACGGTGCGGTGCGGCCCTTCAGCCCGGGCGCGATGTCCGAGCCCTTCACCAGGTCGACGTCCGACTGCCGGCCGAGGTCGGGTTCGGCGGCGGGATCGGGGCTCAGCGAGTACGGCCCGGCGGCGATCCTGCGGGCCCGCTTGTCCGTGGTGACGGTGTCGACCAGGCCCCGCATCGAGTCGATGGTGCCGCCACTGACCCCGCCGCGCATCGAGCTGACCACCAGGGTGGTGTCGGTGAGCTCACCCTCCCCGTCCGCGGCCACCTGCTCGAAGAGCACGTGTACGCCGAGATCGGAAGGGATGGAGTCGAATCCGCACGAGTGCACGATGCGGGCGCCCGTCGCGACGGCGGTCTCGTGGTAGCGGTCGATGGACTCGCGACCGAAGAGCACCTCGCCGGACAGGTCCGTGTAGTCGGTGCCCTCCTCTGCGCAGGCCCGGACCAGGTCGATGCCGTACTTGGCGTACGGGCCGACGGTGGTGATCACGACGTGGGTGGCCTTGGCCAGCGCGGTCAGCGATTCCGGGTCGTCGGCGGAGGCGACGAGGATCGGCCACTCGGCAGCACCGGGGAGACCCTCGCGGATTCGTTCGAGCCGGTCGCGGGAACGTCCGGCCAGACCGATGCGGGTGCCCTGCGGTGCGTGGCGGGCGAGGTAGTCGGCGGTGAGCTTGCCGACGAAACCGGTGGCGCCGTAGACGACGACGTCGAGCTCACGAGTGCGGGTCATGGCGACAACCCTAGGTGTCACCGCCCGTCACGTCATCCCCTGCTTGTACTCCCCGATGTCACATTGGTTCGGCTCAGGCGAACCAATGTGACATCGGGGAGAAAAGGGGCGCGGGGTGGCGGCGTGCGGTCACCAGGGCGAGGGCTGGAAGTCCTTGAGGAAGCAGCCGTACAGGTCCACGCCCGCCTCGCCCTGCACGATCGGGTCGTACACCCGGGCCGCGCCGTCCACCAGGTCCAGCGGGGCGTGGAAACCCTCGTCGGCCAAGCGCAGCTTGGTGTAGTGCGGGCGTTCGTCGGTGATCCAGCCGGTGTCCACCGCGGTCATGAGGATGCCGTCCTGCTCGAGCATCTCCTTGGCGCTGGTGCGGGTGAGCATGTTCAGCGCGGCCTTGGCCATGTTGGTGTGCGGGTGGCCGGGACCCTTGTAGGCCCGCGAGAACTGGCCCTCCATGGCGGAGACGTTCACCACGTACTTGCGGCGTGCGGATGATGCGGCCATCGCCGGGCGGAGCCGGTCCACCAGGATGAACGGCGCCACCGAGTTGCACAACTGCACCTCGAGCAGCTCGATCGGGTCCACCTCGCCGACCGTCTGCACCCAGCTGTTGGTGTGCGCGACGTCCGGCACCAGTCCGCCCGCGTCGATCGCGATGCCCTGCGAGATGCGTTCGGGCGTAGCCGAACCCGCGACAAGTGCGAGCTCGGTCACCTGGTGCACGATCGACTGCGACGCCATCGGCAGCGAGCTGGCGAGCGAGGCCGGGTGCGCGTCGCTGGTCTTGCCGAAGGTCACCACGTCCGGCAGCTCACCCGCGGGCAGCGGACCGGACTCCGCCTCGACGAGCGCCGAGTAGGAGCCCGCAGACCGGCGGACGGTCTGCGCCGCGTTGTTGATGAGGATGTCGAGCGGGCCCTGCGCGGCGACCGAGTCCGCGAGCGAGACCACCTGCGCCGGGTCGCGCAGGTCGATGCCGACCACCCGCAGACGGTGGATCCAGTCGGCGCTGTCCTCCATCGCCTTGAACCGCCGGATGGCGTCGTTCGGGAATCGGGTGGTCACGGTCAGGTGCGCGCCGTCCCGCAGCAGGCGCAGCGCGATGTACATGCCGATCTTCGCGCGCCCGCCGGTGAGCAGGGCGCGGCGGCCGGTCAGGTCCGTGCTCGCGTCACGCTTGGCATGACTGCTCGCCGCGCACTCGGGGCACAACTGGTGGTAGAACGCGTCGACCACCGTGTAGCGCTGCTTGCAGATGTAGCAGGGCCGCGGACGGATCAGGGTGCCCGCGCTCGAGCCGACGGTAGGCGAGGAGATCAGCACGCCCGCGGTCTCGTCGTCGATGCGGTCGGGCGAACCGGTGGCGGTCGCGGCGACGACCTCGCGGTCGGCGTTCGAGATGGCATCGCGCGCGGCGATCCGCCGTCGGCGCTTGAGCTGCTTGAACATCTTGCCGCTGGCGCGTTGCAGGGCCTGTGAATCGGGATGATCCGCATCGAGGTCGCCGGCCGCGGCGAGGACGCGGATGCAGGTTTCCAGGTCGGCGGGATCGATACCTGTCATTGGTTGTGCCATCGGTTGGTAGCTCAGTCCTGATCTCGTCGTGCTGGTCGTGACGAATTCTACCGAATTGGCGACAACCAGCCGATTCGACGGTCGCCGCTGGTGACATCGCGGCGCCGGACGAGGAAAATTTGACGGGTCGGGGGATACGTCGGACCGCATCGCCCTGCTTCCCGCGAGTGTTCGATCGCGTGGGGTCTGACCGTGTGGCGTCCGACAGTACGAAAGGCCACGATCATGAACGACAAGGCCATGAGTCAGGGCACCACACAACTACTCCTGCATGCCGAATCGGTGGCTGCGGTCGAGTTGCCGGTCCAGAAGGACGGCCCCTACCTGCCGGAACTGACGGACATCGACCTGCTGGTTCGCGCGCCCGAGGCGCGCCGCGATTTCAACGTCGGCGGTGCGGGTGTCACCGTCGCCGTGCTGGACACCGGGTTGCGCGGCAGTCACGTGGATTTCGCCGGCCGGGTGGCGCCGGGCCGCAACTTCACCGCCGACAACGGCGGCGACCCCGCGGATCCGACCGACCGTCACGGACACGGGACGTCCGTCGCGGGCATCGTCTGCGCTGGCCGCATCCACACCGGGGTCGCGCCGAACGCGCGCATCGTGCCGGTGAAGGTGCTCGGCGACGACGGGCGCGGTCGCTTCGCCGACGTCGCGCGCGGGCTCGACTGGGTACTCGATCACCGCAGACCGCTGGGCATCTCCGCGGTGTGCATGTCGCTCGGCGCAGCGGACAACAGGGCGACCGACACCGACCTGCCGGGCGACTCCATCGGCGCGCTGCTGCAGGAACTGAGCGACGCCGGTGTCGCTTGCTGCGTCTGCGCCGGCAACGAGTACCACGCGCACGGCGGGCTGCAGGGAATGAGCTATCCGGCGATCTTCCGCCAGACCCTGAGTGTGGGCGCGGTCTACGACGCGGACGAGGGACCGTTCCGATATCCGGACGGCGCGAAGGCGTTCTCCACCCTGCCGGACCGGCTGACACCGTTCTCGCAGCGACTGCACCACAAGGTCGGCGGTCCGTGCGCGACCGACATCTTCGCGCCGGGATCGCCCGTCACCTCCGCGGGCATCCGCAACGACACCGGTGAGTCCATCCAGTACGGGTCGAGCCGGGCGACGGCGGTGACGGCGGGGGTGGTGGCGCTGCTGCAGTCCTTCCACCTCCGCACCACCGGGGAGGTTCCGACGGTCGCCGACGTCAAACGGTGGCTGCTGCGCGGTGCCACGGTCGTCTACGACGGTGACGACGAGCACGACAACGTCGGGCACACCGGGTTGACCTTCCCGAGGATCAGCGCGGTCGGGGCGCTGTTCGCGTGCGCGAAGGAGCTGGCGACGCGGGAGCTGGTGTCGGCCGAGCGGTTGGCGGCCAAGACGCGCTGACTGTGGGGTGTCGGTCACCGACAACAGGGACGACAGACGACGAACTGT
>NZ_JBHZAH010000093.1:0-20438 GCF_042754225.1 Rhodococcus sp. NPDC059234 | reverse complement strand
GCGCCGGCGTCAGCGCGAGTAGTCGCGGAAGGTCATGACGCCCCCGACCAGGACGAGCACCACCGCAACCAGGTAGACCACGACGCGAAACCAGACCGGTCCGTAGTAGCTGACCGCCAGCGCCGCGCCGAGCGCCACGAGAATCATCACGACCCCGTACAGGGGTGTTCGCTGCTCCCTGTCAACCATTCCCTCAGTGTGCGCGCCTTCGCGCCCCGGCGTCATGGTTCGACATACCGCGTTCAGTCCGTGCGCGTGAGGGTGAACAGTCGCAGGTCGTCGGGCACACCGCGCAGCGGCGCGGCGAACAGCCCGCGGCGGTAGGCCTTGACCCGGACGCCGAGGTCGTCGAGCAGCCCGGGTTCGAGTTCGTCCAGGGTGGCCGAGGAGGCCATCACGTTCCCGTCGGTACCGGCCTGCATCACCCGGGCGGCGACGTTCACGTCCACGCCGAGCCAGTCCGCGCCGATCTGGCGGGGCACGCCGGTGTGGATCCCCACCCGCATGCGCGGCCGGTAGCCGCCCTGCTGCACCTCCGCGAGGGCTGCGCGCCCGGCGAACGCCGCCTCGATCGCGCGGCCGGGCCTGGTGAACACCGCCATCATGCCGTCGCCCATCCGCTTGACGACGTGGCCGCCCAGGTCGGCGACGGGAGGCTCGATGGCACGCGCGACGTCCCGCAACAGGTCGAGTGTGGCCTGGTCGCCCGCGGCGAGCGCCCAGTCGGAGAACCCGACCAGGTCGGTGAAGACGATGGTGACCTCGCGGGTGCCGCGGCCGCGGCCGGTGCGTTCGAGCAGCGCCTGCCAGACCTGCAGGGCGCCGAGGCTGACCTCGCGGGAGGCTCCGGGACCGTCGTCGAGCAGGCGGTCGGCGGCCCTGGCCATGGCCCGCACGCTGCCGGGTCCCGCGGTCGAGAGCGGGTCGCCGAAGGAGGGGTCGCCGGGGAGCGCGCGTCGAAGCCTGCGAACGGCGTGGACGAGTTGGGGCGAGCTGTTCGCGGAGCGGATCCAGCCGACGGCGGCCCCGGCCGCGCCGCGGCCCTCGAAGTCAGCCGTGTCACGGCGCGCGGGTTCGTCGACCGGCTCTTCCGCCACCGAACGCTCCTCACTCACGCAACAAGCGTAACTCACAGTTACATGCATCTCGTGGAACCCGCTCGGCGCTCCCCCACCATCCCGACACGCCCCCTCGACGGTGAAGGGAACCCTCGTTCGGTCAGACCGAATGAGGGTTCCCTTCACCCTAGAACAGGGGGCGGTGGACCGCGCGGCTACGCGTCGCGGCGGTTCACCAGCACCAGCGAGGCACCGAAGATCACGAACACGACCACCGCGAAGTACACCAGCGAACCCCACGGCCCCCAGTGCCAGTCGATGCCCTGGTCTGCACCGAGGAAGTGGTTCGCGTTGGCGAACGGGAGGAACGGCTTGATGTTCTCACCGAACCGTCCGAACAGGTTGAAGAGGTTCTCGATCAGCAGCGGCCACAGCAGCAGCAGGGTGATCGCACCGGCAGACTGCCGCAGCAGGGTGCCGACGGCGACCGCGAGCATCACGCACAGGAAGGCGTAGATCGGCACACCGTAGACCGACCGCCACGCCTCGTCGCCGGAGAGCACGAGTCGGGCACCGGCCTCGCTGCCCGCGGTGGCCTTGGCGATCGCGAAAGCCCCGAAGGTCAGCGCGAACGTCAGTGCCGCACCGAAAACGCCGATCAGTCCCGCCTTCGCCACCAGCACCGAATCGCGCTTGGGCACGGCCTGGAACGTGGTGCGGATGATGCCGAAGCGGTACTCACTGGTGACGGCGAGCGCGGCCAGGATCATCAGCACCAGCACGCCGAAGCCCGTGACTCCACCGACGGCATCGGACAGCGTGGGCAGGAGTGGCTCGAAGTCCGGCTTGTCCCCCTGCGCGAGCTGATTGTTGAACGAATTGAGACTCGCCTTCGAGCTCAGTCCGACCACCGCGGCCAGACCGAGGCCGAGGCCGACGATCGCGACCGTGCACCACCAGGGCGACCGGGTCGAGGTGAGCTTGATTCGTTCCGCTGCCATGACACCCATCAGAGCGCCCCTCCCATCACTTCTTCGACGCCCGCGGCGTGGTACTGCACGTCGTCACCGGTCAGCTTCATGAACGCCTCCTCGAGCGATCCGCGCTGAGAAGACAACTCGTGCAGGATGATTCCGTTGCTGCCGGCAAGGTGGCCGATCGCGTCCGTGGTGGCGTCCAGCACCACCAGCGCCTGTCCGTCGAGCGGATCCCGCCCGTCCTCGCGGACCGTCAGGCCCTGCGAGGTGAGCAGGCTGCGCAGGGCGTCGAGCTGCGGGCTGCGCACCCGCACGCTCGACTCGGAGGACCGGTCGACGAACTCCTGAACGGAGGTGTCCGAGATCAACCGACCGCGGCCGATCACCACCAGGTGCTCGGCCGTCAACGCCATCTCGGAGAGGAGGTGGCTGGAGACCAGGACAGTGCGGCCCTCGGCGGCCAAACGCTGCATGAACTTTCGGATCCAGACGATGCCCTCGGGGTCGAGGCCGTTGACCGGCTCGTCGAACAGCAGCACCTTGGGATCGCCCAGCAGCGCGCCCGCGAGACCCAGTCGCTGCGACATGCCGAGAGAGAATCCACCGGCCTTCTTGCCCGCGACCTCGGTGAGTCCGACCAGTCGCAGCACCTCGTCGACCCGCGACGACGGGAGTCCGTTCGAGGCGGCCATCCACTGCAGGTGCGCCTTGGCGGACCGGTTGGGGTGCACCCACTTCGCGTCCAGCAGCGCTCCGACCGTCCGCAGCGGCTGCTTCAGTTCGCTGTAGGGAACGCCGTCGATCAACGCGGTGCCCGATGTCGGGCGGTCGAGACCGAGGATCATCCGCATGGTCGTGGACTTGCCCGCGCCGTTGGGGCCCAGGAATCCGGTGACGATACCGGGCCGCACCGTGAAGGTCAGGTCGTCTACCGCCTTCGTGGGCCCGTATATCTTGGTCAATCCCCTCACTTCAATCATGAGGTCAAGGATTCACCAGTTGCACCGCGGTGCGCATCCTCCGTAGGTCTCGATATCCGTCATCCCTGGGGATGACGTCAACCCTGACCGTTACCCCCGGGTGCGGGCCAGGTCGACAGGTCCGGGAAGTGGCTGATGGGCTGTTCGCCCTCGTCGTACACCGTCGAGGCCGGGCCGATCAGCAACGGATCGGGGGTGCCGACGACCCGCGGGTTCTTGTCGGTGTAGTCGAACCGCGACAGCAGCCAGCGCATCGCCTCGAGCCTCGCCCGCTTCTTGTCGTTGGACTTGACGATCGTCCACGGCGCGTGCGGGGTGTCGGTGTAGAACAGCATGTCCTCCTTCGCCTCGGTGTAGGCGTCCCACTTGTCGAGGCTGGCGAGGTCGGTGGGCGACAGCTTCCACCGCTTGACCGGGTCAGTGCTGCGGGCGACGAACCGCGCGTGCTGTTCCTCGCGGCCGACCGAGAACCAGAACTTGACGAGGCGAATACCCGACTGCACCAGCATTCGCTCGAATTCCGGTGCGGAACGGGTGAATTCGAGGTACTCGTGCGGGGTGCAGTAGCCCATCACCCGCTCGACGCCCGCCCGGTTGTACCAGGACCGGTCCATGAGCACGATCTCGCCGCCCGACGGGAGGTGCTCGACGTACCGCTGGAAGTACCACTGCTTGCGCTCGCGCTCGGTGGGCTTCTCCAGCGCCATCACCCTGGCGCCACGAGGATTGAGGTGCTCGGTGAGCCGCTTGATCGCGCCGCCCTTGCCCGCCGCGTCGCGGCCCTCGAAGATGATGACGATCTTCTCGTCGTTCTCCTTGACCCACGCCTGCAGCTTCAACAGCTCGATCTGCAGGGTCCGCTTGCGCCGCTCGTACTGGCGGCGGGTCATCTTCTTGTCGTAGGGGTACCCGTGCCGCCACGGCGCGTCCGGACCGTCGTCGCTGCGCATCCGTCCGGACTTGCGGAGCAGTTCGCCGATCTCGTCGATCTCGGGCGTGACGTCAACCTGCCGGGGCTGCGCCATCTCGAAGTCGGTGCCGGCGTCCTCGCTACTCGAGTTCCGAAGATCGTCCACCTTTCGAGACTACCTCCGGATCCGGTCAGAGTTCGGGTGAGGAAGCCTGTGCCCAGAACCGCTTCGGGATCCGGCCCGCGAGCCGCGCCGCGCGACCGGCGACCACCGCGGACGCCATCGCGGTCGCCATGAGCGCGGGGTCCTTCGCCCTGGTCACCGCCGTCGCGAGCAGCACCGCGTCGCACCCCAGCTCCATCGCCAGCGCGGCGTCGCTCGCCGTCCCGATGCCGGCGTCGAGAATCACCGGCACCCCTGCCGACTCGACGATCATCTCGATGTTGTGCGGGTTGCAGATGCCCAGGCCGGTCCCGATCGGGGCGCCGAGCGGCATCACCGCCGCGCAGCCGACGTCCTCGAGCCGACGGGCCAGGACCGGGTCGTCGGTGGTGTACGGCAAGACCGTGAATCCGTCGTCGACGAGTTGTTCCGCGGCGGAGACCAATTCGATGGCGTCGGGCAGCAGGGTCCGCTCGTCGGCGATCACCTCGAGCTTGACCCAGTCGGTCTCGAGTGCCTCGCGCGCCAACTGTGCGGTGAGCACGGCCTCGGCCGCGCCCCGGCACCCGGCGGTGTTCGGCAGCGGCGCGATCTTCAGCGTGGTCAGCAGGTCGAGGACCCCGGTGCCGCCCGCCGCGTCGATCCGTCGCATCGCCACGGTGGTCAGTTCGGTGCCCGACGCGACCAGCGCCTCCTCGAGCACCGCGAGGTTGGCCGCCCCGCCGGTGCCCATGATCAGGCGCGAGCCGAAGGTGCGTCCCGCGATCGTCAGCTGGTCCGTCACCATCGGGTCAGCCACCCTGCACCGCCGTGAGAATCTCGATCTCCCAGCCCTTTTCGACCGGGCTGTCCCACGACGTGCGCGGGAACACGGTGCCGTCCACCGCCACCGCGATGCCCTTCTCCGGCAGTCCGAGATGCGCGAGCAGCTGGGCCACGGTCAGCTGCTCGGACAACTGGTGGTCCTCACCGTTGACGGTGATACCGATGTTCACCGGTGCGTTGGTCATCTACTTCCTCGCTCTGTCGATCGAAACCCCGAGCCCGTCGAACCGGTCGGGAGAACAGGTCTTGGCCTCGGGCAGCGGCGTGCCCGACAGTTCGGCGACCACCGCGTCCGCGGACAGCGGCGTCAGCAGGATGCCGTTGCGCCCGGCCCCGGCGGCCAGGACGACCCGGTCCGACACCCGGCCGAGGATCGGCAGGTTGTCGGGGCTCATGGGCCGCAGCCCGGCGGCGGTCTCGTGCAGTTCGTACTCCCCGATGCTCGGCATCAGGGCCTCGGCGTCCGCGATCAGGTCGCGCACCCCGGCCACCGTGACCTGGGTGTCCTCGCCGGACTCGTGCTGCGTCGCGCCGACCACGATGCCGTCGCCGCGCGGCACCAGGTAGACCGGCCGGCCGTGCACGCTGCCGCGGATGGTCCTGGTGGGGGCCGGCGCGACGCCGGGGCGGCGATGCAGGCGCAGGATCTCGCCCTTGACCGGGCGCACCGGCAGTCCGGGCCACAGTCGTGCGGCGGCCGTGCCCGCGGCGATCACCACCTGATCGGCGTCCAGCCCGTCGACGTCGGCGACGGCCTGCTGGGCGAACGTCACACCCGCGTCCACGCAGGCCCGGCGGAGCGCGCGGACCAGGGCGCGGTTGTCGACGGCCGACTCGGTGGCCGCGAGCAGGGCCAGTCGGATGTTCGGCGCCAGTGAGGGCTCGGCCGCACGAATCTCGGCACGCGAGAGCAGGTCCAGCCGGTACCCCTGCGTCTCGAGCCATTCGGCGACGCGGCGCAGGTCGGCGGCATCGGCGGCGTCGAGCGCGACCGTCAGCGAGCCGTCGGAGGTGAACAGGGACTCGCCGGTCAGCGCCTCGAGCTCGCGACCGAACTCCGGCCACCGCTCCAGCGACGCGGCCCCCGCGGCCAGCACCGCGTCCTCGCCGGGCCAGCCCTCGGACAGCGGCGCGAGCATGCCGCCCGCCACCCAGGATGCGCCCGACGCGACCGCCGGATCGTGAAGGGTGACGGTCCAGCCTGCCCTGCTCGCGCGCCACGCCACCGCCAGTCCGATGGCGCCGCCACCGATCACCGCGACGGTTCTGCTCACAACTCCACCTCACTCCCTGCGCCGGCATGATCCGGGTCAGGTATGACGGTCGGGGCTCGCGAGCCCCCTCTCAGCCCCGCGTCCGCCGGGACTCCCGTGTCACTTCGTTCACCGTAGAGACTACCGTTGAGGTCGTGCATCCCTCGCATTCCGGTAAGCACCTGACCCCACGGGAACGCCTCGCGAGCGCCCGCCTGTACCTGTGCACCGACGCCCGCCGTGAGCGAGGCGACCTCGCCAAGTTCGCCGAGGCCGCGCTGTCCGGCGGGGTGGACATCATCCAGCTCCGCGACAAGGGCTCGGCGGGTGAGAAGAAGTTCGGCCGGATGGAGACCCGCGAGGAACTCGGCGCCCTCGCCGAACTGGCCGCGGCCTGCCGGCGGCACGGCGCGTTGCTGGCCGTGAACGACCGCGCCGACCTCGCGCTGGCCGCCGGCGCCGACGTGCTGCACCTCGGGCAGGGCGACCTGCCGGTGCACTACGCGCGCCGGATCGTCGGGCCGCAGGTGGTGATCGGCCGTTCGACGAACAGCCGCGCGCAGGCCCAGTTGGCGGCGATCGAGGACGACGTTGACTACTTCTGCACCGGCCCGGTGTGGGCCACCCCCACCAAGCCCGGACGGACCGCGTCCGGCCTCGAGCTGGTGCGCTCGACCGCCGAGTCGTCGCCGACGATGCCGTGGTTCGCAATAGGCGGCATCGACGAGCAGCGACTGCCGGAGGTTCTCGACGCCGGCGCCCAGCGCATCGTCGTGGTGCGCGCGATCACCGAGGCCCGGGACCCCCAGGCCGCCGCCCGCTCCCTCGCCGATGCGCTGGCCGCCAACGCCCGCTGACCCCCGGCGGGGTCGGGTGGGGTGGGGTGAGTCAGTCCAGCCAGTCGAGGACGGCCGACGGCGAGAGCCGCAGCACGGACTCGGGCAGCCGGTCGCGCAGACCGCGATCCGCGGTGACGACCGCGGTCAGCTCGCCGGCGAGCCCGGTGAGGGTGGTCGACGCCGAGCGACCGGACGCCAGCAGGGCCAGCGCGTCGTCGCCGCTGCCGGAGGCGACGTGCACCGGGACCCGGGCATCGACGTCTGAGACGGCGACGGCCTGCCCCTCGAGCACCGCCTCGACCCTCGGCAGCCAGCCGAAGCCACCGCCGGGCAGCTCGATGGTGCGCGGCAGGCTTCCGGCGAGCGCGGCCAGCAACTCCCCGGTGGCCCCGACGCGGTCGCGCCACCACCCGTTCGGCCGCGATCCGAGCACGTTCGCGGTGTCGAGCAGCAGCCGCACCGGTGCCGCGCGCAGCGACGGCCAGCTGGCCGCGAAACCCGGGTGCAGCGGGAGGTCCTCGACGCGGTCCTCGGGTACCCAGCGCAGCTCGGTGCTCTCCCCGTTCGGGACGGTGTCCAGCGCGGTGTGCGCGTCGGCGATCACCGTCGTGTAGCTCCAGCCTCCCCCGGCTCGGGCGGTCACCCGTTCGGCCCGCACGTGCACCAGGTCCGTGGCGATGCCCGCCTCCTCCTCCGCCTCCCGAACTGCCGCGTGGGTGGTGCTCTCGTGAGAGTCCCGCGCCCCGCCGGGCAGCGCCCAGGTGCCACCCTGATGGCTCCACTGCGCCCGGTGCTGGAGCAGGACCGCGGAGCCGCCGTCCTGCGCGGGCGCGCGCAGCAGCAGCCCGGCCGCGCCGAATCGCCCCCAGTACCGGCTGCCGTCCTCGCTCGTGGCCCAGCCGTCCCCGTCACCGCGCATCGACTTCGTTCACCTACTCCAGATCGTGCCGCGCCGCGCCAAGTCGGCTCCTCGTGTGTCCGCCACAACTGTTCGCCGTCGAACTTAGCCAGTCGCAGATCCCAAAGCGCGGTTACTGCTTATATGCTGCCCTTTGTCGGGCACTCGGGCCAGATAGAAGGGGTGCAGCACAGTGGCTGTTCGAGTTGCGCCTTCGACCGAGCCGCTCGGCGACACGCCCGCCCCGACCACGGAGCTGCGACCGCCGCCGAGCCGGCCCGCACGGCTGCGCGCGTTCAGTCGCACCACGCCCGCCAAGATCGTCACCCTCGGCGTCGGACTGATCGCGCTCGCCCTGCTGTCGGGCGTCGTCGCCGCGGTCCAGGTCGCCGACCGCCAGCGCACCCTCGACACCCTGCTCACCGAGATCGAACCACTCGCGAACGCGTCCCAGCACCTCTACAGCTCGCTGTCCATCGCGGACGCGGCCGCCACCACAGCGTTCCTCGCAGGCGGCATCGAGCCCGCCGCCGTGCGGGACAGGTACGCGCAGGCCGTCGGCGACGCGGGTCAGGACATCGTCGACGCGGCGGCGGGAGTCGAGACCGACGACGTGACCGCGCACGCCCTGTTGACCCAGTTGTCGGCCGGGCTGCCGGTGTACACCGGCCTCGTCGAGACCGCGCGCGCCAACAACCGCACCGGCTACCCGGTGGGTTCGGCGTACCTGAGCGAGGCCTCGGCGATGATGCAGACCACGCTGCTGCCGCTCGCCGAGCAGTTGCACACCGAGCAGTCCGACCGGGTGGTGCAGAGCCAGGACGCGTTCGCCCGACCGCCGTGGCTGGCGATCGCCCTGCTGGTGCTCGCCCTGGTGGCCCTGGTCGTCGCCGCGCTGCTGCTCGCCCGCTGGACACGCCGTCGGCTGAACCTCGGCCTGATCGTCGCCGCGGCCGCGATCGCCGCCTCGGTCTGCTGGTTGGTGGCCGCGGGGCTGGTCTCGGCGACGGCCACCGCGCACGCGCTGGACGACGGCGCCCGACCGCTGACCGATCTGACGACCGCCCGTATCCTCGCCCAGCAGGCCCGCGCCGACGAGACGCTCAGCCTGGTTCGGCGCGAACTCACCGGCGCCTACGACCAGCAGTTCGACGACCACCTGACACGACTGAAGGCTCTGCTCGACGAGTACCCGCACGGCGGCCGGGTGGACGTCAGCGCCGATCAGGTCGCGGCGACCGCGGCGGCCCGTACCGCATGGGCACAGGCTCACCAGCGCTTGATCGCGATGCTCGGCAGCGGGGACTGGAACGGTGCGGTCGCGGTGGCGGTGGGCACCGGGGACCGCGATTCGGCTACCTACTTCGCCGCCGCCGACGCCGAGCTCAGCAAGGCGATCGACACGGCGAGAACGCAATTGCGCAACAACGTGGACCGCGCCGTGTCCACACTGACCGCACTCTCACCGGGCGTTCTGGTGCTGGCCGCCCTCGCCGCGACCGGAGTCGTGGCCGGACTCCTGCCCCGACTACGGGAGTACCAATGACCGGAATGCAAAGGCGGGCAGCACTGTTCGCGGTGGCCGCGGCGGCACTCGTGGTCGCCGGGTGTACCGGCGCGCAGCCGTTCGGTCCAGGATCGCGTCCCGACTACGCCATGCCCCCCGTGCCCTCCGGCGCGAGCGTCGCCGCATCCCCGACCGGCACCACCCCGGAGCCCACCTGCGGGGACCCGACCGCGAGTCTGCGTCCGTTCGCCGACGGCGCGAAACCCCCGACCGCAGCACTCGCCCGCATCCAGGGCAGGGGCCGACTGATCGTCGGGCTCGACACCGGTAGCAATCTGATGAGTTTCCGCGACCCGAGCACCGGGACCATCGAGGGGTTCGACGCCGACATCGCACGGGAGGTCGCTCGCGACCTGCTCGGCGACCCCAGCCGGGTGGAGTTCCGCATGTTGTCCTCGGCCGACCGGATTCCGGCCCTGAACGACAACACGGTCGACATCGTCGTGAAAACCATGACGATCAACTGTGAGCGCCGTCAACAGGTCGGCTTCTCCACCGTCTACTTCCTTGCGCAGCAACGAGTTCTCGTGACCAAGGGCTCGGACATCCGGAGTGCGGCCGATCTCGCGGGCAGGCGGGTGTGCGCGGCGGCGGGCACGACCTCGGTCGAGCACATCCAGCGGGTTCAGCCCGCGGCGATCGTCGTCACCGTGCCGAACTGGGGAGACTGCCTGGTGGTCCTGCAGCAACGTCAGGTGGAGGCGGTGACCGGTGACGACACCCTCCTCGCCGGCCTCGCCTCCCAGGACCCGAACCTGCAGATCGTCGGCGGGAGCCTCAGCCCCGAGCCTTACGGGATCGGTGTCAACCAGACCGACCCGGATCTCGTCCGCCTGGTCAACGGCAGCCTGGACCGGATGCGTCAGGACGGCACGTGGCAGCGACTCTACGACCGGTGGCTCGGCGTACTCGGTCCTTCCTCCGGCCCACCCGTCCCGAGCTACCAGGACTGAGGGCCGAGTCGTGACCACACCCGACGAGCCGGAGGTACCGACCCAGTCCACGGACTCCACCCCGGAACTGCAGCGCACCCAGGCGCCGCCGGAATCCGAGCCGACCCGGGCCACCCCCGCGGCCTCGGCCCCGACCCGTTCGACGCCGACCCGCACCACCGGCCGGCGCAGCCGCACCCAGCGATCGCGAAGCAGTGCCCGCCGGCGGATCGGCGCCGGACTGGTCGAGGTGCCACCGGTGCCGGCGCCCGATCCCGCCGAGGCGGTGATGGCCGAGGCCGTCGTGGCCGAGAAGAAGCGCTTCTGTTGGAAATGCGGTGCTCGGGTCGGGCGGGCCGTCGGGGACGAACCGGGGGCAACCTCAGGCAGCTGCTCCACCTGCGGCACCGTCTTCGACTTCACCCCACTGCTCGAGACCGGCGACCTGGTGGCCGGCCAGTACGAGGTGCAGGGGTGCATTGCGCACGGCGGGCTCGGCTGGATCTACCTGGCGATCGATCGCAATGTCAGCGATCGCTGGGTGGTCCTCAAGGGCCTGCTGCACTTCGGCGACGCCGAGGCGCAGGCCGTGGCGTTGGCGGAGCGGCACTTTCTCGCCGAGGTGGAACACCACGGCATCGTGAAGATCTACAACTTCGTCGAGCATCCACGTCCGGACGGCAGCCCGATGGGGTACATCGTCATGGAGTACGTGGGCGGGCAGTCCCTGCGCGAGGTGTTGAGCACTCACACACGGCCGGAGCGGATTCCTGTCGAGCAGGCCATCGCATACGTGCTCGAAATCCTGCCCGCGCTCGACTATCTGCACTCCGTCGGACTGGTTTACAACGACCTCAAGCCGGAGAACATCATGGTCGCCGACGACCAGCTCAAGCTGATCGACCTCGGCGCCGTGGCGGGCATCGAGGACTTCGGCTACCTGTACGGCACCCCCGGCTACCAGGCGCCTGAGATCGTCGAGACCGGCCCGACCGTCGCCTCGGACATCTACACGGTCGGGCGCACACTGGCCGTTCTCACGCTCCAGCTGCCTTCGGAGAAGGGCAGATACCTCGACGGGATCCCCTCGCCCGAGCAGGCGCCGCTGCTGGCCGAGTACGAGTCGTTTCATCGACTCCTGCTGCGCGCCACCGACCCGGATCCTCGCCGCCGTTTCTCGACCGCCCACGAGATGGTCGGCCAGCTGACCGGCGTGCTGCGCGAGATCCTGGCCCAGCAGACCGGCGAGGAGCGGCCGGGACTGTCCGAGGTACTGAGCCCGGGCCGCACCACGTTCGGCACGGAGGAGGCCGTGGTCGCGACCGACGTCTACGTCGACGGGCACCGGCACGAGGTCACCCTGAACGGGGGCGAGATCGTTGCCGCACTGGCAGTTCCACTGATCAACCCGACCGACCCGAGCTCGGCGCTGATCACCGCGATGGTGCACGCCGAGCCGGACCAGACCCTCGAGTCGATCCGGCGCGCCCGCGCCAACGGCCTCGAGCGCACGGTGGACGGCGCCTCGGGCTTCACCGCGGAGATCGCGCTCGCCGAGGTCAAGGCGCACCTCGACCTCGGCGACGGCCCGGCCGCGGCCCGGGTGCTCGACACCGTCACCGCCACGAAGGGCGGCAACTGGCGGGTCGACTGGTATCGGGGCCTGACTGCCCTACTGGAGGGCGAATACCGTTTCGCCATGACACATTTCGACGCGACACTGGCCGCTCTGCCCGGCGAGATCGCGCCGAAACTGGCACTGGCGGCCACCGCCGAGCTCGTCATCGCACACTGGGACACCGAGCGACCCGAGAAGTGGCATTCCCTCGCCGAGAAGTACTACCGAACCGTCTGGCGCACCGACCGCGGGGTGGTCAGCGCGGCGTTCGGGCTGGCCCGGCAACTCGCCGACCGCGGCGACATCGCCGGCGCCCTCGCGGCGCTCGACCAGATCCCCGTCACCTCGAGACATTTCAATCTCGCCCGGATGACGGCCGTGCTGACCCGACTGTCGGGTGCGCCGATCGACGAGATCGACGAGGCGGCGCTGCGGGACGCCGCCCGGCGAGTCAGCGCCCTGCCCGCCGACGAGGGCCGTGCCCTGCAACTGCGCACGCTGGTACTCGGCACCGCGCTGGACTGGGTGCTGCTCGGACACACCGCCCGCGCGGAGCGCGAGCCCATCCTCGGCGTGCCGTTCACCGAGCACGGGCTGCGCACCGGCACGGAGACCGGGCTGCGCGCGCTGGCCCGCAACGCGACGGACACCCGGCACCGCTACGCACTGGTGGACCTGGCGAACTCGATCCGCCCCCGTACCTGGTTCTGAGCAAACGCCCGCGCCCGGTCCCACCGCGTCGAGCCGTGATCGGCCACGATTGGGTCACCCCGCCCCCCGATTCGCCCTGGACAGCCGTCCAACATCCTCTATGCTGCCGGTTCGCAATCAGGTAGATCAGGTAGTCGATTGATGAGGACCCCTAAGCACATGCCCCCGCTGACCGCGCGCGTTCGCCGACGCCTCGCGCATGCGTTGTCCCTCTCGCTCGCACTCGTCGTTGCCTCGGCGGGCATCGCCGCGGCCGCGCCGGCCGAGCGACCGGACCCCCTCGCCGGCAACCCGGTCTTCGGACTCGCGAACGGCTGCTACGCGCTGAAGTCCGAGCCCACCGGACAGTTCGTCCGCCGGGCCGACGCCCGCTACCGCGCCGACGCGGCCACCCCTGCCGCCGCGGAGTCCTTCCGGCTGCACGCCGCCGGGCTCGGCCGGTTCATGTTCTACGGCCCCGGCGGCGACCTGCTCGCGCACGACGGCGCCGGCGCGATCGTCTCGACCCGCGACGCGACCCCCGCGACGGACTGGACAGTGGCCCACTCCGAGGGCGGCTACGCCGTCACCGCGACCGCGACCGGCAACCAGCTCACCGCCGGCCCGAACGGGCTGGCGCTGAGCAACCCGGGCGTCGACCCGACCGGGGGCCGGTTCACCCTCGTCGCGACCTCGGGCTGCGCCGACTTCCCCGACTCCGAGGTGAACGCCACCGGGACCCCGCTGTCCGGGACCGGACCGAACGGCGAGGTGCGCGGCTTCATCGACGCGCACGTCCATCTCGACGCGTCAGAGTTCATGGGTGGAAACGTGCACTGCGGCAAGCCCTTCGACCCGCAGGGCATCACCGCCGCCCTGCGGGACTGCCCCGACCACGGCAGCAACGGGCTGCCGGCCCTGCTCGAGAACGTCCTCTCGCACGGCAGCCCCTTCGAGGAACACGACACCACCGGCTGGCCCACCTTCGCGGACTGGCCGGCCCACGACTCGATGACCCACGAACAGACCTACTACAAGTGGGTCGAGCGGGCCTGGCGCGGCGGCCTCCGGATCTTCACCAACATGCTCGTCGCCAACCGCGTGCTGTGCGAGCTGTACCCGCTCAAGCGAAATCCGTGCAACGAGATGGACACGATCCGGATCGAGGCCAAGCAGGTCCACGAGATGCAGGACTACATCGACGCCCAGTACGGCGGTCCCGGCCGCGGCTGGTTCCGCATCGTCAGCACGCCCGAACAGGTACGCCGGGTCGCCGCCGAGGGCAAACTGGCCGTCACCCTCGGCATCGAGACCTCGGAACCGTTCGGCTGCAGCACGATGCGCGACGTGCCGCAGTGCACGGCGCAGGACATCGACCGCGGTCTGGACGAGGTCTACGCGATGGGCGTGCGGCAGATCATCCTCGTCCACAAGTTCGACAACGCGCTCGGCGGGACGCGGTTCGACCCGGGCACCACCGGCGTCGCCGTCAACACCGGGAACCTCATCGGCACGGGCAAGTTCTGGGAGGTCGAGCCGTGCCGCGGCGCGGCGACGGACAACACGGTCGAGTCGATCACCCCGGCAGACCTCGGGAAGATGGCGGCGTCGCTCCCGTTGGGCAGCTCGGCACCCTCGTATCCGGAGGGACCCCGATGCAACACCCGCGGACTGACCGACCTGGGCGAGCACGCGGTCCGGGGCATGATGAGTCGCGGCATGATCGTCGACATCGACCACATGAGCGCCAAGGCCTCCGACGCCACACTGAAGATCCTCGAGGACGCGAACTACTCGGGCGTGGTGTCCAGTCACGGCTGGACCGACACGTCGAACGTCGGACGGATCTACGCCCTCGGCGGGTTCGTCGCGGAGTACGCGGGCACGCTGCCGGGCTTCGTCGACACCTGGCGCAAGACGCGCGCGCAACGGAGCGACAAGTACTACTACGGGTTCGGATTCGGGGCGGACACCAATGGTTTCGCTCCCCAGGTGGCACCGCGCGAGGGTGCGGACACCGACCCGCTGAAGTACCCGTACACCACCTTCGACGGCGGCACCGTGATGGACCGTCAACGCACCGGGGACCGCGTCTTCGACCTCAACACCGACGGGGTCGCGCAGTACGGGTTGATCCCCGACTGGATCGCCGACATGCGGGGTGTCGCCGGCGCGGACGGCGACCAGATCACCGAGGACCTGGCCCGGGGCGCGGAGGCGTACCTGCAGATGTGGGAGCGCGTCGCGAAGTGACCGGGCGCGGGCGGTGCTACCTCTCGAATTCCCGTGCCGCCCGCGCGATCGCGAGTTCCTCGTTCGTCGGGACGACGAGGACCGCGACCGTCGAGGCGTCCGTGGAGATCAGCCGTGGCTCCCGGCTGCGCACCGCGTTGCGCTCGGCGTCGATCTCGATGCCGAAGCCCTCGAGCCCGGCGAGCGCGTCGGCGCGGACCTCGGCCGCGTTCTCCCCGACCCCGGCGGTGAAGGTGATCGCGTCCAGCCTGCCGAGAGTGACCATGTAGGCGCCGATGTACTTGCGCAGGCGGTGCACGTAGACGCGGTAGGCCAGCGACGCGGCCTCGTCGCCCGCCTCGATCAGCGCACGTAGTTCCCGGAAGTCGTTGACCCCGCTGATGCCCTTGAGCCCAGACCGGCGGTTGAGCAGGTCGTCGATCTCGTCGACGTCCAGTCCGGCGCTCCGCCGCAGGTGCATCACGATGCCGGGATCGATGTCGCCGCTGCGGGTCCCCATCACCAGGCCCTCGAGTGGGGTCAGTCCCATCGAGGTGTCCATCGCCTTGCCTCCTGCGATGGCCGAGGCCGAGGCGCCGTTGCCCAGGTGCAGCACGATCTGGTGGAGCGTGCCCAGGTCGCGTCCGAGCACCTCGGCGACCCGGCCGGAGACGTACTCGTGGGAGGTGCCGTGAAACCCGTACCGCCGCACCGCATGCTTGCGGGCGATCTCGATGTCGATCGCGTAGGTCCGGGCCGACTCCGGCAGTGTGTGGAAGAACGCGGTGTCGAAGACGGCGACGTGCGGGACGTCGGGCAGCGCCGCCATAGCGGACTCGATACCGATCACGTTGGCCGGATTGTGCAGCGGGGCAAGGGCGGACAGCCGCGAGATCTCGGCGAGCACCTTCGCCGTGATCTCGGTGGGGCGGTAGAAGACCTCGCCGCCGTGCACCACCCGGTGGCCGACCGCCGCGATACCCGCGGACCCCAGATCGACGCCCGCCTCGGCAAACATCGCGAACGCCAGCGCCAGGCCCTCGCGGTGGTCGGCGATCGGCCCGCGGCGTTCGCGATCGACCCCGTCCTGCCGGTGGCTGACGATGCCCTCGGGCTCACCGATGCGCTCGACCAGACCGGACGCCAGCGCGGCACCGTCGTCCGGGTCGACGAGCTGGTACTTGATCGAGGACGACCCCGAATTGACGACCAGCACCGAACCCTTCACGACGTGACCTCCTGTGCTGCAACGGCTTGCGCCTGTATGGCGGTGATGGCGACGGTGTTGACGATGTCCTGGACCAGTGCGCCGCGCGAGAGGTCGTTGACCGGTTTGCGCAGGCCCTGCAGCACCGGACCGACCGCGACCGCACCCGCGCTGCGCTGGACCGCCTTGTAGGTGTTGTTGCCGGTGTTCAGGTCCGGGAAGACGAAGACGGTGGCGCGGCCGGCCACCTGCGAGTCGGGCAGTTTCGCGGTGGCGACACTCGGCTCGATCGCCGCGTCGTACTGGATCGGCCCCTCCACCAACAGGTCCGGCCGGCGCTCACGAACAAGGGCGGTCGCGGCTCGAACCTTGTCCACGTCCGCGCCGGAGCCGGAGTCACCGGTCGAGTAGGACAGCATGGCGACCCGCGGGTCGATGCCGAACTGGGCCGAGGTGGACGCCGAGGAGATCGCGATGTCGGCGAGTTGGTCCGCGGTGGGGTCGGGCACCACCGCGCAGTCTCCGTACGCGAGCACCCGGTCGGCAAGGCACATCAGGAAGATGCTCGAGACCGTCGACACCCCCGGCTCGGTCTTGATGATCTCGAAGGACGGCCGGATGGTGTGCGCGGTGGTGTGCGCGGCGCCGGAGACCATCCCGTCGGCCACGCCCAGGTGGACCATCATCGTGCCGAAGTACGAGATGTCGGCCATCACCTCGCGGGCCCGGTCGAGTGTCATGCCCTTGTGCGCCCGGATCCGGGCGTACTCCTCGGCGAACCGGTCGGTGTGCTCGCAGTCGGTCGGATCGAGCACCCGTGCCGCGGCCAGATCGACGCCGAGCTCGGAGGCCCGGCGACGGATCGGCCCCTCGTCTCCGAGGATCGTCAGGTCGGCGACCCGGCGCTGCAACAGCCGCCCCGCCGCGCGCAGGATTCGATCGTCGCCCCCCTCGGGCAACACGATGTGCCTGCGATCGGTGCGGGCGCGCTCGATCAGCTGGTACTCGAACATCTGCGGAGTGACCACCTCCGGCCGTGCCACCCGGAGCCGGGCCAGCAGGTCGGCGGCGTTCACGCGCTGCTCCATCAGGCTCAGGGCGGTGTCGACCTTGCGCTGCGACCCGACCGCGACGCGACCGCGCGCCCGGTAGGCGGCGGACGCCGTGTCGTAGGTGCCGAGGTCGGTGGTGAGGATCGGCAGTCGCGGCCGCAGCCCCGCCATCAGCTTCGCCACCGCCGGGTGCGGGGCGAGGCCACCGTTCATGATGATCCCCGCGAGCGACGGAAAGCCTTCCGCCTCATGCGCATTGACCAGTGCGAGGAGCACCTCGGAACGGTCAGCCGGGACGATCACCACCTGCCCCTCGGCGAGCCGCTCGAGGATATGCTCGGCGGTCATCCCGCCGACCATCACCCGCAGGGCCTCGCGCTGGAGCAGTTCCGGGTCGCCGCTGTAGAGCTCGCCGCCGACGGCGGTCCGCAGTTCGGCCATCGTCGGCGCCACCAGCAGCGGGATCTCCGGCAGGCTCCACGCAGGCACCCCGAGCGGCTCCAGCGCCGCGGTCACCGCATCGAGTTCGCTTGGCTCGCAACGGTTCGCAACCACACCCACCAGGTGCGCGTGATGCACCCGCAGTTCGGCGGCGCAGATCTGCCCGAGCGCGGCGATCTCCTCGAGCGTGCGCCCGGAACCACGCAGCGCCAGCAGCACCGGGGCGTCCAGGTTCACCGCGATGCGGGCGTTGTATCCGAGCTCGCTGGGACTGCCGACGTCGGTGTAGTCGCTGCCGACGATCACCACGGCGTCGCACTGCTCGGCGACCGCGTGATAGCGCGCCACGATCTCGCTCAGCGCGAGCTCGGGATCGGCGTGCACCTGCTCGTACGTGACGCCCAGGCACTGCTCGTAGCTCAGGTCCGCAGTGGTGTGGTCGATCAGCAGTTCGAGGATGTAGTCGGGCTCGACGGTGGAACGGGCGATCGGGCGGAACACCCCGACCCGGACGGCGGACCCGCTGAGCATCTGCAGCACACCCAGCGCGATCGTCGACTTGCCGGTGTCGCCCTCGGGCGAGGCGATGTAGATGCTCGAGACTGCCGACTCTGCCGATGCCATGCGACCAGACTAGGGCGTGACCGCGGAATCCTTCCGGATGCGTACACCCGGATTCGAGTAGCCGGCTACGCGTTGCAGGACGTTTCCCGAGTGGCACTGTCGACTGTGTCCGATCCCTCACTCCACGAACTGCGGGGCCGACCATGTCACCCGACGACACGTGCATCCAGGGCGCCGCCCGGTGCCCGCCGAGCGACACTCTCCGGCGCCGGTCGTTTCGGCGGTACGCGCTGCTGCTCGCTACCGCCGTGCCGATCCCGGCGCTGCTCCTGCTCGCGCCGGCGGCTGCTGCCGCCGCCGCGGTCGACAACGTCAACGTGAGCATCCCGGATCCGAACGACTACCCGAACCCCGGCGACCCGAGGACGCAAGGCGACCCGCTGAACGTCTGCGAGCGGTACCCGGACCTCTGTCAGGTTCCGACTTATCCGATTCCGACGATCCCGACCTGGCAACCACCCCCACCGCCTCCGCCCCCGCCTCCGCCGCCACCCCCACCGAGCTCGGATTCGGAAACCACCCCGGCACCGACGACGCCGACCTCGGAGCCACCACCGGAAGGCCCCGGCACCGGCGGGCCGACCGGGGCGGCCGCCCCCGCGGGGACCACGGCCCCTGCACCGACGACGACGCCCGCGCAGACCGCGGTCGGGGCCGGGTCCGCCGCGCCGACGGGCGCCCCGACGACCCCACCTCGAACGACCGCACGGCCCCCGCTCTCGACGAACGACGACGACGCGCAGCCGATCGGCGCCCTGGCCGTGACGGCGGTTGCGTCGGTCTCCACCGCAGCGGTGGTGGTGAGCACCCGGGCCGGCCGGGGCCGCCGGTGGGTGAACGCACACGTCGACACCCGACCGAGGCTGGGGCCCGCCGCGGTCGGGGCCGAACCGGACGACGAGATACCGGATCACACGGTCCGGCTGGACCCGCGCGGCGACGCCGGCGTCCAGATGTTCGAGGAGGGTCACCATGACCGGGATTGACCACGACGACGGCACCAGCCTCCGCACGGCGGTGTTCGAGCGCGCACCCGACAACGTGCTGACCGGCCGGATGCGCCCACAGGTACCCACGACCGGGCTGGTGTCCGGTCGGGTGCGGAGCACGCACCCGCTGCCGCGATCGGCGTGCCGGCTGCTCGACTCGCGTGTCCTCGAGGCCGCGCTGCGCTTCCTCGACCAGGACCCGCATCCGCTGCTCCTGACGGGGCTGGCGCGATATCGCGCCCTCACGGACGCCGCGCGGCAGACCCTCGCAACGCCGGGGAGGGATGTCGTCGTCACGCTCGCCACGCCGTATCGCGTCACCTCCGAGCATCATCCTGAGGTCGCGGTGATCATCGACGGGACCGAGGCCGGCACCGTCGAATTCGATCTCGATGTCGCCTTCGAGATGGGCGAGACGTCCCTCGCCGTCAGGAAGGGTGCGATCGCGGCGGTCGACTGCGTGGCCGGGTCCGTGACACTGGACCTGTCACTGGCGCAGGGCGAGCGCCTGTTGCACGGCACCCGGCGCTTTCCGGTCCACCAGGATGTGGACCCGCCGATCCCGATCCCCGTACTGCCACGCGATCTCTGACCGGCAGATCAGTGCCGGTCGCGCAGCAACTCCGCGAGCCCACTGCGATCGGGGGCGTCGAGTTTCGCGCAGGCGCGGTAGATGTGTCCCTCGACGGTACGCACCGACACCACCAGGCGGTCCGCGATCTCGCGGTTCGACAGTCCGACGGCCACCATCGAGGCGATCTCGCGTTCCCGGCTCGTCAACGGCAGCGGCCGCGCCGCTGCCGTCACCGCGAGGGTCGTCGCGTGATCGCACCGCTCGGCGAGGGCGTTGGCCGTGGCAGCGGCGTCGAGGTAGTCGCGTCGGCGCCCGGCATTCGAGTAGGCGATCGCGGCCTGGGCTAAGGCATCCGCGGCGTCGGGGAGAGCACCGAGTTCCTCGAATTCGCCTGCGACTCTCACCAATTCGTCACCATCTCCCGCAGCGAGCGCGGCGGCCTGGGCCGCGGCGAGCGGCACCAGCGGTCCGTCGCAGCTGTCCACGAGCTCCGAGAGCCGGGGCGCCGTCGTCGCGTCCCCGAAGCGCGTCGCCAGGTGCAACGCCGCCGCTTCGACGCCGAACTGTCCCGCGCCGCGGGCGTCGTCGGCGGCGGCGCGGGCCGTGGCC
>NZ_JBHZAH010000092.1:0-21357 GCF_042754225.1 Rhodococcus sp. NPDC059234 | reverse complement strand
GTGCTCGACCGAATTCCGTCCACCCCGACGGGCAAGCTCGATCGGGACGCGCTGCCGGTGCCGGAGTTCACGTCGGACGCGACCGCCTTCCGGGCTCCTGCCGGCCCGGTGGAGTCGGCGATCGCGGGCGCGTTCGCAGCCGTGCTGGGGGTGGAGCGGATCGGCGCCGACGACAGCTTCTTCGACCACGGCGGCAACTCGCTGCTGGCGACGCGCGTCGTGACCGAACTCCGCGAGCGGCTCGGGCGGGACGTCTCGCTGCCGATGCTCTTCCTGGATCCGACGCCGGCCGGGATGGCCGGGCGGATCGGCGAGACGGGCGCAGTCGCCGTCGAGGACGCCCTCCGGGTCGTGATTCCGCTGCGCGGCACCGGAACCGACCGCCCGCTGTTCTGTGTTCATCCCGGCATCGGGCTGTCGTGGGGATACACCGGGCTGGTTCGGTACCTCCCCGCCGAACGACCCGTGTTCGGCCTGCAGTTGCCCGCGATCACCGGCGGTCCGTCGTACGGATCCGTCGAGGAGCTCGCGTGTCGGTACGTCGACGAGATCCGCGCGATCGCCCCCCACGGCCCGTACGACCTGCTCGGTTGGTCGCTCGGCGGCGTCCTCGCGCACGCGATGGCCGTGGAGTTGCAGAGGCGAGGCGAGTCCGTCGCCACCCTGGCTGTCATGGACAGCTACCCGGACGACGGCTCGGACCCCCTGTTCGGACGGCTCGAGCTCGCCGACCTCTTGCGTGGTCTTGGGCTGGACGTCGGCGCGACCGGGCAGCACGTGGACCTGACCTACGACTCCGCGGCGCGCATCCTCGGGGAGTTCCTCGGTAGCGGGGGGATCACCGCGGCCCACCTCGAGCGGATCAACGACGGATACGCCAACTCGCGCCTGCTCGTGCACCGCTTCGTGCCCGGTGTGTTCGACGGCGACCTGCTGGTCTTCCCGGCGCAGCGCGGGCAGGACGGGGGCACCGACCGGTCGGCTCAGGAGTGGCGGCCGCTCGTCACCGGGGGTATCGACGAATGCCCGGTCGACTGCGGGCACAACGACATGATCGAGCCGTCGTCGCTGGCCGTGATCGGTCCCGCACTCGCCGCGCGCCTCGGGCGCCGTACCTGAGCGGCTGGTGTCGGCCGGTGCGAACCCGACGCCTGCGGGTCGCCGCTTCGGCGCTCGGATAGGCTCGGTGGCATGCAGTCCTGGTCCGAAGTAGCCGTTCCGTCCGTTCCCGGTCAGGGGCCGCCGTTGCGGCTGTTCGACACGGCGGATCGTCGGGTCCGGCCGGTGACGCCAGGCGAGACGGCCACCATGTACGTGTGCGGGATCACCCCGTACGACGCCACCCACCTCGGGCACGCCGCAACCTATCTCGCCTTCGATCTGGTGAACCGGCTCTTTCGCGACGCCGGGCACGCGGTGCACTACGTGCAGAACGTGACCGACGTCGACGACCCGCTGTTCGAGCGCGCGAACCGCGACGGCGAGGACTGGGTCGTCCTCGGCATGCGCGAGACCGCGCTCTTCCGCGAGGACATGGAGGCGCTGCGGGTGCTGCCCCCGCGCGACTACATCGGCGCGGTGGAGTCGGTGAACGAGGTCGTCGAGATGGTCGAGAAGCTGCTCGCCGCCGGGGCGGCGTACGTCGTGGACGACGCCGAGTACCCCGACGTCTACTTCCGCGCCGACGCCACCGAGCAGTTCGGCTACGAGTCCGGCTACGACCGCGAGACCATGGAGCGCTTCTTCGCCGAGCGCGGTGGGGATCCGGACCGGCCGGGCAAGCAGGACCGCCTGGACGCCCTGGTGTGGCGCGCGCAGCGGCCGGGCGAGCCGTCCTGGCCGTCGCCGTTCGGGGCCGGCAGGCCGGGCTGGCACATCGAGTGCTCCGCAATCGCGTTGAACCGCATCGGATCCGGGTTCGACGTGCAGGGCGGCGGCAGCGACCTGATCTTCCCGCACCACGAGTTCTCCGCCGCGCACGCGGAATCGATTGTGCTCGAGCGTCGTTTCGCGCGGCACTACGTGCACACCGGCATGATCGGCCTGGACGGCGAGAAGATGTCCAAGAGCCGCGGCAACCTGGTCTTCGTGTCGAAGCTGCGCGGCGAGGGCGTGGACCCGATGGCGATCCGTCTCGGCCTGCTCTCCGGGCACTACCGCACCGACCGGGCGTGGACCGGCGAGGTGCTCGCCACCGCCGAGCGACGTCTCGACCTGTGGCGTCGCGCGGCCGCGCGACCGACCGCGCAGTCGTCCGAGGACACCGTCGCCCGGCTGCGCCAGCACCTGGCCGACGACCTGGACACCGCGAAGGCGCTCGACGCGGTCGACGGCTGGGCCACCCGAGCGGTCGAGCACGGCGGTTCGGACGCGGCGGCGCCGGGACTGCTCGCGGACGCGGTGGACGCCCTGCTGGGTGTGTCGCTGCACTGACGGCCGCAGGCGAAACCTCCTTCGGAGTAGGAGTTCTCGGACGAATGGACACGAACAGTTTCTTCGAGTGGGCGACCCAGGCCTTCGAGGTGCTCGGCGTCGCGTCGATGGTCGTAGGGTTCGTGTTCGCGTTCGTGCTCGCCGCCCTGACGTGGAGGCGGACCTCCGACGGCGGACGGGCCTTCAGGACGTTGCGCGAGTCACTGGGCGGTGCGATCCTGCTCGGCCTCGAGCTCCTCGTCGCGGCGGACATCGTCAAGACCGTCACGTCCACGCCCTCGCTCACGGACGCGGCCGTTCTGGGGATGATCGTGCTCATCCGGACGGTGCTGAGCCTGTCGATCGAGGTGGAGATCGAGGGGGTCGCGCCCTGGCGGCGGGCGCTGACCACCGGGCCGCAGGTGCTTGCCCGTGCGGCCCGGCAGTCGGTGCGACCGGAACCCGGCGCGACGGACTAGGGAACCAGCGCGGGGGAGCGCACCGTCTGGTCCCAGTCGATGACGTAGCGCTGTTCGACGCCCATGGTCTTCTCCAGGTTCATGGTCCTGAACAGGATGGGAAGCAGCAGCGGCATGAGCCGCCGCCCCACGGGCCCCGGTGTCTTGGAGTGGTTGATCTTGGCGCCGCGCGCCGCGATCTTCTCCACCCGGGACCGCCGCAGCCCCTCGTACGCGGCGAACGCCGCCGCCGGGTCGGGCAGGTCACGCAGGCACCGGGCGAGCTGGATCGCGCTCTCGATCGCCAGCGAGGCGCCCTGACCGGTGCTGTTCGACGGCGCGTGCACGGCGTCGCCGACCAGCACCATCCGGCCGCGGTGCCAGTGCGGGACCGGCGGCATGATGTGCAACGCACCGACCACCTGCAGCGAGTCGGCGGTGGTGCGGTCGGCCAGCACGCCGCCGGGTCGGTCGCCGGAGTACGTCTCGCGCAGGGTGCGCAGCCAGTCCTCGGCGGGAATCTCCCGTGCCTGGCTGAGGGTCAGGTACTGCGGGGACGGCAGATTCGCGCCCCAGGCGACGCCGCCGCCGGGCAACGGCCAGTACAGGTAGTACGCGCGCCTGCCGAACGCGAAGGTCATGGTGCCCGGCTCGGTCTCGACGTCGACGTCGGCGATGCCGCCGAAGCCGAGCATCCCCGTGTAGCCCGCACCGGGCGCGTCCGGGTCGATCAGGGTGCGGACGGTGGAGCGGACCCCGTCGGCGCCGATCAGGACGTCCGCACTCGCGGAGGTGCCGTCGGCGAACCGGGCGGTGATGCCGTCGTCGGTGTCCTCGACGCCGACGAGCCGCTTGCCGTACTCGAAGCAGACTCCGGCCGCCACCGCGCGGTCGTGCAGGACGCGATGCAGGTCGCCGCGCTCGACCACCTGCAGCGGCGGCAGGTCCGCGAGGGCGGGCATGGTGCCGAGGCTGCGGCCCGCGACGGTCATCGCGGTGGCCGGAATGGGGGTCGCGATGGCGCGTACGCAATCGTCGATACCGATGATGCGAAGGGCGGCAAGGCCGTTCGGGGCAAGGGCGAGGGTGCCGCCGATTCCGTTCGACTCGACGGGGTACGCCTCGTAAACGGTGGCGTCGATGCCGGCCATCCGGAGGGCGGTAGCGGCGACGGGGCCGGCGATGCCACCGCCGATCACGAGGGCGGTTCTGACTGCGGACATGGTTCTACTCCTGTGTGGTGTGCCGCGACGGTCGTCGCGGGTCACCCGGCGGGAGCGGATCCGGCTATCCTTTGGTTGCCACCTCGTGGCCGGATTCGTCTCTCACCAGGCGTCGGTTCGAGGAAACGGTCCCGGCGGCGTGTTGCAGCACCCCGCCGGGGCCAGGTCTGATCACTGGTCCGGGAGCGACCCCCTCTCGGCGATCTCGGTCAGTTCTGGCGGGAGGTCGCCGGTCGCGTGCCACGCCTGCCAGGCGTCCAGATCGGGGTAGCTGCCCGAGGTGAGTTCGGCGAGCAACGCGCGCACCCACTGGGCCTCGGCCACCGTCATGGCGAGTCCGTACTCGTTCTCCGCCAGGAACAGTCGGGGGATCTCCCCGCCGTGCAGGGTGATTGTCGCCCGTTGCGTGCTGATCGACTGCTCGAGCCGGTCGAGCCTGGCCTGCAACAAGGTGATCGCCTCCGCGGGCGCCAGGGCGGCCAGCACGGACAGTCCGGCGGCGAACTTGGGGTGTTCCGGCAGGGGTGTGGAGATCAGCTCGCGCGCCCAGTCGATCAACTCCTCGCGGCCCGCCTCCGTGATCTGGTACACGGTGCGCTCGGGTCGCGCGCCCGCGCGGGTGACGCCGACCGACTCGAGGAATCCGTGCTTCTCCATGTTCTGGACAACGGTGTAGAGCGAACCCCACTTGATGTCCATGTCCTGGTCCTTGCCGCGCTCGCGCATGATCGACGCCATCTCGTAGCGGTGCATCGGCCGCTGGTAGACCGTGGACAGTACGGCCAGGGCCAGCAGGTTCGAGACCTTGCGCGGTTTCGCCACGATGACCCCTTCGTCGATTACTCGTCTACGAATATACGTAGACGAGTAACTGCCCGCAAGGGGGTTCCGGAACCGCCCCGTGGGTTCGCCTCGTCCCGGCTGTTGTTCGATGTCGGGTGTGGTGCAGATATCGGGAGCGGACTTCTCCGACGGGGCGTTGATCGAGTCTCTGCGGGCGCATCTGGACGACCTCGTGCCGACGGGTCCGGCCGAGAGTCGACCCGCGCTCGACGTGGACGCGTTGATGCGGCCCGGTGTCCGATTGTGGGTCGCCCGCACGCGCCGGACCCGAACAGTGTGTTCCTGACCGTGGAGGTGCGAGACGCGTAGACCGCGGATTCGTTGTGAGCGAGTCGGTGTGGCGGCGTCGCGGTCCCCTTGTCAGTGATCAGCGCGCGGCGCGGGCGCGGCGGGCACCGCGCCGGCGCTCCCGCTCGAGACTCCAGAGGTAGTGCTCGAAGTCGACCTCCATGGTGTGCCTCGGCGAGTTGTAGAACCGCCGCTTGGCGCGATCGTGCTCGGCCGTCATCTGGGACCGGATCTCGGCGGCCGGCGGCGGTAGGTACCGGCCGGCGAGCGTCTCTGCGATCCACGCGCTCTGCGCCTCGGCGAGCGGCATCACCGCGCCGAGCGGCTGCAGCAGCCCGACGAAGTACAGGCCGGGAAGATCCGGGTGCACCGTGCGTTTCCACAGTGGCAGGTCGTTCTCGGGGGCGGCGACCAGTTCCGGGTCGAAGAACGGAAAGCTCACCCGGTAGCCGGTGGCCCACACGACCAGGTCGGCGCGCGACCGGCTGCCGTCGGTGAAAACGACTGTGTCGCCGTCGAAATGGTTGATACCCGGTCTCGGGGTGATCGCTCCGGCCGCCAGCCGCGGCCGAATCTGCTCGGACTGAACCGGGTGCGCCTGGCCGGGGCGGTGCGTCGGCCGCGGTAGTCCGTAGCGGGTCAGGTCACCGGCCGTGAGGGCCGCGACGCGGAGCCCGGCGGAGATCGCCCAGCCCGGCACCCAGCCCGGCATCGCGACTCGGTCGGCGGGCTTGCCGAGCAGCATCTTGCGCATCACCCAGTGACTGCGCCGCACCGACAGCGTGGCGCTGCGCGCGACCTTGGACGCCTCGACCGAGATGTCGAGACCCGAGTTGCCCATCCCGACGACGACCACGTCGCGGCCGGCGAGCTGGTCGGCGTTGCGATAGTCGTGGGAGTGGATCTGCTCACCGGTGAACGTGCCGGGGTAGGCGGGCTCCGGCCAGCGCGGGTCCCAGTGGTGCCCGTTCGCCACCAGCACGGCGTCGTAGCTCCCAACGCGCTCGCCGGCAGGTCCGGTGGTACGCACCGACCACGTGCCGTCCGGGGCCTGCTCGACGCGCTCGACGGTGGTGCCGAAGGTGATGGTGTGCCGGAACCCGAAGTGCTCCACGTAGGACTCGAAGTAGTCGCGGACCTGGTCGTGCCGCGCGTATGGCGGATAGTCGGCGGGCATCGGGAAGTCCGAGAACGCCATCCGCGGGCAGGAGGTGTTGATCTCCAGTGTCTCGTAGCAGGCGGACACCCCGTTCGGGTTGTCGTAGACCCAGTTGCCGCCGATCACGCTTCCCCGTTCGAAGCAGTCGAACGGGATTCCGGCGGCGTGGAGCGCCTTGGCCGCGGCGATGCCCGACGATCCCGCGCCGATAACGCAGACGCGAGGCAGGGGCTCGAGGTCCGGAGCCGGAGCCGGAGCGCCAGCGGCCTGGGCGCTGGGCCGGGTGGTGACGGAGAACGGCATGACCGCCATGCTCGCACGAGATCCCGCCGCCGGCATGGGGATTGCGCGAGCCACCGGCCGCGGTCAGCCGGCCGCGGGCGCCGGTTCGATGTTCTGGTTGACGTGGAAGAAGTTGTCCGGGTCGTAGCGGCGTTTGACCTGCGCGAGCCGGTCGTAGTTGTCGCGGTACGCGGCGCGGACGCGACCGGTGCCCTCGTCCATCAGGAAGTTGACGTACGCCCCGCCCGCGGACGTCGGGTGCAGGTGTTCCCAGTAGTCCTTGGCCCAGTCGGTGATCGCCTCCGCATTGGCCGGGTCCGGGTCGACACCGACGATCACGCCCGCCCAGCCGCCGTCCCGGTAGGCGAACGCCGTCGCGTCGTCCGGGACCCGGGCCGCGGCACCGTCGATGGGGTACAGGTGCATGGTGGAGTGCCCGGTCGGCAGTCGCTCCCCGAACCGCTCGTGCACCTCGATGGCGGTGTCGGAGATCTCGTTGAAGAAGTCGGCCCGCCAATACCATTGCAGCCCGGCCGGATACAGGGCGTCGAACGCGCCCTGCAGCGCGTTGAACGGCATCGGTCCGACCCCGACCAGGAGCGGGGTGCCGTGTGTGCGAATCGGTTCGAGCGCGGCGTCGGCACCGTCGTGCGGGCCGGTGTAACACCACACGATGCCGCAGGCCTTGCGGCCCCAGATCTCCTCCGGGAACGGCGGGGCAGGCGGCACCGTCATCAGGCTGATCCATCCGCTGAGTTCCTCCGGCAGGGACGGCAGCAGTTCCCGGTACCACCGCATCACCTCGGCGGCGTCGGCGAGGTCGTAGAGCACCGGACCTGCGACGACGACGCCGTTCTCGCCGATGTCGTGACAGCGGAAGGTGAACGAGGTGACCACGCCGAAGTTGCCGCCTCCGCCGCGCAGCGCCCAGTACAGGTCGGGATTGGAGTGCTCGTCCGCCCGCACCAGGCTGCCGTCGGCCAGCACGACGTCGGCGCCGAGCAGATTGTCGACGGTCAGCCCGAACCGCCGGGACAGATAGCCGATGCCGCCGCCGAGGGTGAGTCCACCGACCCCGGTGGAGGAGAGGAAGCCCGACGGCGTCGCCATCCCGAAGGCGACCGTGGCGTGGTCGACGTCGGCCCAGGTGCAGCCGCCGTCGACGCGGACAGTGTGGTTGGCGGGGTCGACGGTGACGCTGTGCATCGCCGACAGGTCGATCACCAGGGCGCCGTCCCACACGCCGAGCCCGCCCGCATTGTGCCCGCCGCCGCGGATCGCGACCTCGAGGCCGTGTTCGTGAGCGAACCGCACGCAGGCCACCACGTCCGCGGCGTCGCGGCAGCGTGCGACGGCGGCGGGCCGGCGGTCGATCATCGCGTTGTAGACGGCGCGGGCCTGGCCGTAGCCGTCGTGGTCGGGGGTGATCAGGTCGCCGCGCAGAACGCCGGCGAGCGCCTCGAACGGCGCGGTGGCGGCGCGGGTCGGTGTGGTGGTCATGGCGAACCCTCCTTCGGGCGCGGCGCCCGACTGTCGAACGTCCGCACCGTCAACGCTAGGAACGCGGCGTTCGCGCAGCGTTCGGGCGCGGCGTTCGGGTCGAACCGGGCTGGGGAAACCCGCGGTCGGCCAGGTCGCACTCGCAGCGCCGCAGCAAGGCGACGGACCCGTGGGCTTCGGCCAACGCTGCGGCCGAGCGGAGTCCTTCGGCCGCGGCCGCAGGCTCGTCCGACGCGGCGCGCACCCGCATCACCTCGGGCAGCCACCACAGATCGCTGCGGGAGTGTGCGGCCACGAGCGCCGCGTCGAGCACGCCCCGGGCGGCGTCGGGGCGGCCGGCGCGCACCCACAGGTCCGCCAGCAGGGACAGCCAGTAGGGCATCCGGGCGAAGGCGCCCTCGGCCTTGAGGTTGTCGATGCCCGCGCGGGCCAGGTCCAGGCCGGACCCGCCCGGGCGCGACCAGCCGTCGAGGACGAGTCCCCATTCGCGGTAGTAGGCGAAGTCGTACCGGTCGCACAACCCGCGCAGCTCTTCGACGGTGGCGCGGAGCGCGGTCAGGTCCCCGCGAAGCTGGTGGGTGATGCCCGCGTAGGCGAGCGCGACCGCGAGGTTGTACGGGTGGTGGATGGTGCGGGCCAGGTCGACCGCGCGCCGGCAACTCGCCAGTGCTTGCTCGTCGCGGCCCACCAGCCAGTCGGCGTGCGCGGCCCAGGCGCTGCCGTGCACGTCGGGCCGGGTGCCGATCGTCCAGGTGTGCGTGCCGCCCGCGAGTTGCGCGGCAATCGCGAAGTGCCGCAATGCCTCCTCGGGTCTGCCGAGGCTGACGGCGGATCCGCCGTAGGCGAAGTGCGCCGAACTGCCCAGCTCGGAACCCGGGCGGACCTGCGAGAGCGCCCGGCTCGCCGCTCGGTGCGCGTCGGCGATCCGGCCCTGGACGAACCGGGACGCCCAGAGTCCGACGAGGGCGGTCAGTTCGGACTCCGGGCGGACGAGGCTCTCCGACAGTTCGAGCGAGCGTTCCAGGGTCTGCTCCAGTTCCTGCGAGGCGTACCCGTACCGGGCGTTGAGCGGTGCGGCCATCGACTCGAGCAGGTCGAGTTCCTGCCGGTCGCCCTCCTTGCCGTCGAGTCGGGTGCGCACGATCGACAGCGCCGCCCGGTGCAGCCGGATCGCCTCCTCGTGGGCGTAGCGTTCGGACGCGACGAGCGCGGCCCGGCGGTAGAAGACCACCGCACGGTCCGGTCGACCGCCGCGGTCGTACTGCTCGGCGAGCGCGGCCGAGACGGAGTCCGTGTCACCGGCGTGGAGCAACTCGAGTCCCTGCGCGAGTCGACGGTGCAGCAGCCATCGTTTCGGGGGACTGACCTGCGCGTACGCCGCGTCACGCAGCAGGTCGTGGGAGAAGTCGTAGCCGGTGCCGGTCTCCTGGACGATGCGGCGGCGCCACAGTTCGTCCACCGCCTGCACGACCTCTCCCGCGTCGAGGTCGCTGGCCTCGGTGAGCAGCTCGAGGGTGAAGTTCCGGCCCACCGCGGCGGCCAGTCCCGCGATTTCGCGGGCGAACGGACCGCACTGGTCGAGCCGTTGCCGCAGGACCGCGGTGAGGTCGCGGGCCGGCAGCGCGGGCTCGGCGGGGTTGGTCGAGGCCCGCACCGCCTCCACGACGTAGAGCGGGAATCCGCCGGTGGTCGACTGCAGCAGGAGGCGGTCCGCCGCACCGAACTCCCGCCCGGAGAGGGACTCGGCGAGTCGTGCGGTGTCGTCGATCTCCAACGGGGAGAGCGTGATGTCGGTGAGCAGGCCTGCGGTCCGCAGGCCGGTGGCCCACTGTTGTGCCTCGCCTGCGCCGCCCGACCAGTCGTCGCGCATGGTCCCGAGCACCAGCAGGGGAGCGTCCGGTACCAGCGCGAGGCAGTAGGCGAGGAATGCGAGCGTCTCCGGATCACACCACTGCAGGTTGTCGACGGTCAGCAGCGTCGGTCGGCCGCGTGCGGTCAGTGCGCGGGCGAGCCCCTCGAAGAACCGCTGCCGCTGCCAGGCGTCGGCGACGGCACCGGCACCGGCGCGCGTCGACGTGGTCGGACGGCGGTCGGCGGGCACCAGTCGGTTCACCTCGGCGGCCCAGAGCGGTTCGAGGGAGGCCGACTGCAGCGCCGGGTTCCGGAGCCAGTCCGCAACCGGTGCGAGGGCCAGTCGCCCCGACGTCCCGAAGCACTGTGTCCCCGCCACCGTCGCGCCCTGCGCCCGGACGAACTCGGCCGTCTCCGTGAGCAGCCGGGTCTTGCCCACTCCCGCTGCGCCGCGGATCAACGCGAGGCGGGGACCGTCGGTCGTGCAGGCGTTCCACAGCGCCCGGAGCGCGGCGAGTTCCCGGGACCGTCCCACAAGGGCGGCCGCGGCGTGCCCGGCACGCACGTCGCCCGGTCCGCGCACCGGCACCGCGGGGGAGCCGGACGAGAGCACCCGCTTCAGGGTCGCGCGGGTTGCCGGGTCGGGGCCGACCCCGAGCTCGCGCTCGAGGACGGTCGCGCAGCGGTGGTAGGTGCTGACTGCGCCGCCCCGATCGCCGAGGTCGGCCTGCAGGTCCATCAGAGTGCGGTAGCCGGATTCCTCCAACGGTCGCAATGCAATTCGACGTCGGATCGCAGTAGTCGCTGCCACCCCGTCGCCGCGGCGCCTGCGGTGGCGGCAGACCAGGTCGCACAGGTCGACGCAGCGCTGCTCGAGGTCGGTGCGCAGGTCGAGGACCCAGTCCTCGTACAGCCCGGGCAGCAGCGGTCCCCGATAGGCGGCGAGGGCGCGGTCCGCGTGCTCGAGCGCCGCGGCCTCGTCTCCGCCCGCCTCCGCCGCGAACGCCGCGATCCGTTCGCTGTCGAATGTGCGCACGTCGACGAGGCAGGTCGGACTGTCCTGCCAGCACAGATCCTGCGGGCTGACGAGCAGGGCGTCGTCGTCGCCGAGGACCCGGCGGAGGTGGTGCAACTCGCGGCGCAGGTTCGTCAGCGCCTGGCCGTCCGCCGAGTCCGGCCAGAACACGGCGGCGAGGCGCGGACGTGCCTGCGGGGCCCCCGCGTGGACGGCCAGGTACGCGAGCAGCGCAAGGGTGCGCGGCGACCGGACCGGTTCGGTGCCGGTCGCGTCGTCGGTGATCGCCTGTTCTCCCAACAGGGAGACGTGCAGCATCGTCGCGCGGCCTCCTGGGAATTGAGGCTAGTCCCAGCCGGCCGTCAGCTCACACCTCCGCGAAGTCCAGACCGCCCTCGGCGGGCGCGAACACGCGGCGGCGCAACGGCGAGCCGAGCGCCTGCGCGAGGTCCGACCCGTCGTGCTCCTGCAGCAGCACCCCCTCGTCCCACACCATCAGCGCCGCGCTGACCGACTGCTCGGCGGTCGAGTGGGAGAGATCGTAGTGGGCGCAGCCGGGAACCCCCGCGTAGGTCACCCACAGGTCGTAACCGGTCATGAACAGGTCCAGGTCGAACTGCACGCTCAGCCCGAGCAATTCGCTGCGGCCGTTGTCGTCGACGCCGGCGAAAGCCTCGTCCAGGCCGAGCAGGCGCGGGGCGTGCGGATCTGCCGAGGACAGCATGACGTGCGCGGCCGCGAACAGCGGAAGGTGCAGCGAGACGGACTGTTCGCCGCCGGAGAGGGCGCCGTGCCGGGCGACGGTGAGCCGGTCCTCGCTGCCGTCGCCGCCGATCAAGGTGAACGAGAACACCCGCCAGCGGCGGTAGTCCAGCGCCGCCGACAGGATCTCCGGGTACGCCCGCTCGGGATGAGCGGCCCTCGCGGCCCTGATCTGTGCCGCGAAATGAGCTCGCATGGTGGACAACTCGTCGGATCCGAGGCCGGTGGCGTCCCGGTCGAGCAGCTTGGACACCGCGCGCGTGCCCTCGTCCAGGTTGTCCGCCAGCACCCAGTGCACGCCGATGGTGCTGCCCGAGGACATCCGTCGTTCGCGCATCTCGGCGCCCATCTGGGCGATGAGGTCACGCGCGTCGACGGTGCGTTCGTGGATCTGCTGGGCCAGCCCGGTCAGCAGCGCGTCCTCGAGGATCCGTCGCTCCGACTCGGTGAGCAGCAGCTCCTGGTCCCCACGGGCCGCACCGACCCGGGCCGCGAACTCGCCGACCGAGGAGAACCCGGTGTCGTCCTGGACCCGGACGGTGGTCAGGCCGTCCGGCGCGTCCCAGTGCAGCCGGTAGTCCTGTCCGGCCGCTGCGAGCTGCGCGTCGAAGTCCTGCAGCGCCGACGTCAGCGCGGTCCGTGCCGACTTCCCGGCGTTCTCACTGGTCTTGACGGACTCGGTGGCCGCGGCGAGGGCCCGGTACAGCGCATCCACCTCGGCCGGGAGCACCGGGGTCCGGTCCTGCGACTCCTCGTCACGGATCCGGTACACGAGCTGGTCCGGGCTCAGCCAGGCGGCCGTGCTGGCCGGCCACGAGTGCGCCTCGGTCACCCCGAGCAGTTCGAGCAGGTCCTTCTGGGCGTACGGCGCCAACCGGTCGGCGTCGGCTCGGGCCTCGGTCAACGCGCTGCGCAGGGCCTCCACCGCCGCGTTGCAGGCGCCCTCGGCCTTGCCGATCTGCTCCACGGCGGTGTCGTACGCCTTGCGCGCCGCGCGTTGCTCGGCGGCCGCGGCCTCGATCTTCGCCCGCACCCGATCGAGGTCCGCGTCGATCTGGTCGGCGCCGGCACCGAGGGCCTCCCGCAGGGTGTCGAGCCGCTGGAGCTGCTGCGCCAGCTTCTCCTGCGCGAGCGCGACCTCCTCGGCGAACTCCTCGGCGACTGCCCGGGCCTCGCTGTGGCGGTCGTCGGCCTCGCGCCGGTGCTCGAGCTCCTTGTCCTGATCCCGCAGGCACCGCAGCACCAGGTCGCCCTGCTTGTCGAAATGCCGGATCGCGGCGGCGAGCGAGTCCAGTTCCCGGGCCTGGTGCGGGGCGCGGTGGGCGACCGCGGTGGTGCGGAGCTTCCGCTCCTTGGCGCCGTGATCGGCGACGGCCTGGTCGAGTTCGCGCTGGGTGGCGGCGGCGGCCTCCGACCGGGTGCGCAACGCGCCCGCCGACTCCGCGACGGACCGCAGCGCGGCCAGGACCGCGGTGGCGCGGGGCAGGGCCTGCGCGGCCGCGGCGAGCGCGCTCAGCAGTTCGCCCGCGTCTCGCTGCGCGGCCTGGGCGGAGGCGGCGGCGGCGTGCGCCTCGGCGACGGCCGCGTCGAGTTCGGCGATCCGTTGCGCCCGGCGCCGGGCGCGGGCGGTGGCGCCGATGTACTCGGCGTCGGGCTTTCTGTGACGGCCGTGCTGGACGCCCTGCCGGAACCGGCCGTCGACGGAGACGCCGGCGCCCGGGCCGTCCGGGGTCGAATCCCGGTGCAGCGCAATCGAGGCCAGCAGCGCGGTGACCCGGTCCTCGGGAACGCCGGCGTCGGACTCGGCGACCAGGACGTCGGCCAGCGTCGGACCGGACGGACGCGCTGCGGCGGGCAGGGCGGTGAGGAACTGCTCGGAGTCCGCCTCGGGGACGGCGCCCGCGCCGCCGAAGACCCAGCCGTCCAACAGGTTCGCGGCCTGCAGCGCGGACTCGACGCCGGCCGCCTCCGTGGCGGACACCCCGTCGGCGAACCGGACCAGGCGCCACAGCGGGGCCCCGTCGAGTTCGGCCCTGGACCCCGTGCGGGCCGCGAAGGCAGGCGGGGCGTCGTCGCGTTCGGCGGCGACCGCGGCCCGGTCGGCGGTGAGCTCGACGGCCGTCGCCGCGGCCTGGTCGGCCTCGATCGCGGCCTCGCGGCGGCGGGCGCGCACCCGCTCGGTCCCGTCCTCGGCGTGCTGGGCCAGCAGCGCGGCGAACCCGGGGTGTTCGTCGTCGCCGATCTCGGCGACCGACTCGTGCAGCGCGACGAACAGGTCGCTGCGCACGCCGATCGACGAGTACATGGCGGAATGCTTGGTCCACCAGGTGCGGACCGCCGTCGCGCAGTCCTTCCGGGCGAGCGCGGCCTCGGCCTCGGACTCCTTGAGGGCGGCGGTCGCGGTGTCGAGCAGCTCGCGGCCGCGGTCCGCGGCACGCTCGGCTCGGACCCGCTCGGTGGCCGCCTTCTCGACCGTGGTCAGTGCCGCCCGGACGATGCGCACGTCGCCGTCGCGTTCCTCGGCGTGCCCGCGGACCGCGGTCGTGATCTGGTCGCCTCGGGCGCCGTCCGGCAGCGGTGTCCACACGATCCCGGCGTCCTCGGCGGCGGCCTGCAGTTCGTCCTCGGCCCGGGCCAGGGCCTCCACCGACCGGGTCACCTTGGCCGCCGACTGCGCGGCTTCCTCGGCGCGCTGCGACAGGCTGGCCTGGGCCCGGCGCGCCTTGTCGGCCTGCTGCTCGGTGGACTTCTCGAGCTCGGAGACCGCGGCGGCGAGGTCGTCGAGCTGCTGCTTGCCCTCGTAGGCGCTCGATCGCTGCAGGGCGTCTTCCTCGGCCTTGCACAGCTCGAAATCGCGTTCGGCGCCTTCGTACCTTTCCTGCGCCGCACCCCGTTCCTGCTGCCGGTGGGTCTGGAGCTGTGAGGTCTCGGTCAGGGCGGTGACGGCGCCGGCCACGGCCTCGAGCCGGCGCGCGACCTGTTCGACGTCGGTGCGCGCCTGCTGCCGGAGGTACTTGGTGTACACGCCGACGAAGCCCTGCGCGGCCTGGTCGGCCGCGGCCAGGCCCTCGAGCGCCCGGCCGACCTCCTCCATGTCGCTGAACGAACGGGCCGCCTCGAGCACCAACTGCTCGTCGAGCGGGCGCAGTCCGTCGGTGAGGGCCTGCGAGAGGCCCTTCGGGTCGAGGTTCTTGGCCAGCTGCGGCCGCCGCAGGGTGAGGATGAGGTTGATCAGCTGGTCGTACCGCTGGGCGCCGAGGCCGAACAGCCGGGCGTCGATCGCGGCACGGTAGTCCACGGCGCGGTCGGTGATCGCGTCGCCGCCGATCTCCTCGGCGAGCTGCCGCTTGGTCAGCGGCTGGTCGCCCCCGCCGAGCAGCGAGAAGTCGACGCCGACCCGCCCGTCCGCGACGAAGTGCCAGCGGGTGACCTTGTCGTTCTGCCGGGTCGCTCGCATCCCGATGCCCACGGTGACGGCCTCCGGGTCCTCCTGCGAACCGCGCGCGAACTCCATCCAGACGTAGGAGTGGGCGCTGTCGTCGCCCCGGTAGAGCAGGTTGGACTTCATCGTCCGTTCCTCGCCCGCGAACGGATTGAGCCGGCGGGGCTCGATGCGTCCGTCGAGGACGAACGGGAAGAGCACCTCGAGCGCCTTGGTCTTGCCCGACCCGTTCGGGCCGCGCAGCACCAGCCGGCCGTCGGCGAAGGAGAACTCCTGGTCGCGGTAGTCCCAGAGGTTGATGATCCCGGCCCGGGTGGGACGAAAGCGCGCGCTAGCCATGCGATCTGCCTCTACTTCTCTAGTGGTCGCTCGGGACGGGCTCGGTGAACAGCTCGGGTTGCGGGGTGCGGTCGCGAACGGTGACGACGACGTCCCGGTACCGGGCCAGCGCGGGCAGCACCAGCACACCGCCGACCGTTCCGCGCACCAACCGCAGCTGGTCGAGCAGCCCGACCGCCCGGGCGCGCAGGCCGGCCTGATCGGCCTGCCACTGCGCGGCGAAGGTCTTGCCGAACCGGCGGACGAGATCGGCCACCGCGTCGTCGAGCCAGCTGTCCTCGACGAGGGGGAAGGTCGCGTCGGGGCGGAGATCCGGTTCGGTCGTGGGGACCTCCGGCCGCTCGGCGAGATCGCCGAAGACGCCGGCCTCGGGCAGTGCCGCATCGAGGTCGTCGACGAGTTCGGTGTCGCGGTGGTCCGGCATGGGAAGCCGGATCAGGTCGGGGGCGTCCGGATCGAGCACCCGGTCCGCGATCTCGCCGGCCAGCAGCAGGGCCACCTGGGCGATCGTTCCGGTGCTCGGGAACCGCACGTCCGACATCCGCCCGGACACGTCGATCAGGGCGACTCCCTCCGCGCGCCGCTCGGCGACGAGCCCGGTGAGCAGTTCCACGTCGGCGGTCGTGCGGGGCAGGGCGAGCTGGAGCCGCTCCGCGTCGTCGAGTTCGTCGGCGTACACGACAGGACGCTCCACCAGGGCGCGCCGGATGCGGCGCCCGGTCTCGCGCAGGTCCGGCTCGCCGTCCCGGACGGCCATCAGTCCGCGCACGGACGTCAGATGCTGCAGCGCGCGCGGCGGCCGGAACAGCGCCACCACGACGGAGCGGTCGATGTCGTAGAGCGCCTCGCCCGCTTCGGGATTGGTGGCCCAGCTGCCGGCGTCGCCGTCGGCGAGGCTGATCGCGCCGCGGGCGGCGAGCCAGCCGACCGCGTCGACGAACGCGTCCCGGTCGGCGGCGCGCTCGGTGGCCAGGTCGATGCCGCCCACCTGCCCCGCCTCGGCCGAGACGTGGTCGGCCAGCTCGGAGAGGGTGATCTGCTTACCCGCCCGGCCGAGCGCCGCCAGCGCCAGCGCGAGATAGGCGTAGCGGTGGCGGTCGAAGGGTCGGTCGGAGCCGGTACGGGCGGGAGCGGTCGGGTCCAGCCGGTCGACGACGGTGAACAGTCGTGCCGTCGTCTCGGTGACCTCGAGCCGATAGCCGAACAGCTCGAGCAGGTCCTCGCGCAGTTCGGTGGCCCACCGGCGCAGCAGCGGCAGCGCCGCCGCGTCCGGGTACGACACGGTGACAAGGTGATTGGACAGGATCACCCGGGCGGCACGCTGGTAGGAGTCGAGCGCCAGCGGCGCGATCTCGCGGGCCCTCACTGCACACTCAGCTTGAGTCGATCCAGGTGCAGGCGACCACGGGAGGTCTGCACGGTCGTGGACGTCTCGTGCTGTGAGAGCGTCAACCGGACGCCGTTCTCGGACCCGGTGGAACTGCGGACGCTGCCGCTGACCGTGACGCGTGCGGTGAGCGCGGCGTTGAGCAGGCTGAGCAGCACCTCCGTCTCCTCCTCGTCCAGGGTTCGGTCGTAGGCGCCGCCGGCGGCCAGCGAGGACGCGGCGGCGGCACGGGCGCGTTGGGCGGCGAGTTGTCGCTCCCTCAGCCTGCGGATGCTGGCGTCGTTGCGTTGCACCCGCCCGGGTAGGCCGGGGGAGGCCGGGCGCCCCGTCTCGGCGAGGGTGCGGGAGATCTCCACCGGCGGCGCCTCCCACCACGACCTCGAGTCCGGGATCAGGTCCGCATCCGGGTGCACCGTGGACAGGTGCCGGGGCCGGCCCAGGTCGAAGACCGCCTGGAACAGGGCGTGCGCGGCGTCCTCGGTGGGCGCCGCGGCGAACCAGCCCGCGAGGTGCCGCAACTGGCTCTCCCGGCTCACCCCGCCCCGGCGCGTCTCGGTGACCCGGCGCAGCAGGGTCAGCACCGCCGCGATGGCGTTCATGGTGCCCTCGCGCAGGCGATCGGACTCGCTGACCTCCGACTCGACGGCGGTGAACCACTGGGTGAGCCCGGCCCAGCGCGCCGCCCAGTCTCGCTCGCGCTCGTCGATCGGGAGCATCACCCGCTCGTCGCTCGCCGCGGCCCGCGCGATCAGCCGCTCGACGCCCGTCGCCTCCACCCCGGTGATGGCCTCGGCCAGCTTCGGTGCGTACCGGGCCAGGTCGGAGCTGAACTCGCGCATGTGGGTGAGCAGGGCGTCCTTGTGCGACAGGAACGACTCCGGGGTGATCTCGGTGGTGCGTACCAGCTCACCGAGCGTGAGGTAGAACTGTGCCGCGCGCGAGGCCAGGTCCGTCAGGGTGTCGTCGAGTCGGCGCAGCTTGCGGTAGATGAGGTCGCCGTCCGCGGCCCGGTTCGCCGCCGCGAGTTCGACCAGGTCGGCGAGCAGGTCGGGCAGCGCCAACCGTGACAGGGACACCTCGTCGAGGCGCGCGCCGAGCACGTCCTCCACGGCACGGAAAGCCTGGTAGCCGACCTGGCTGAACTGATACACGAAATGTCGATTGCGGTACTCGGCGAGCGTCGCCACCCGGCTGCCGTCGTAGCTGCGCTCGAGCACACCCCACAGATGCAGTTGTTCGAGCAGCGGGGTGATCTCGTTCGGTGCGAGGCGTCCGGCCGGCTGGTCCGGCGCGAGCCGGACGAGGGTCTCGGCCACCTCACCGGCGCGCAGCAGCACCACGTAGTTGGCGCGCGCCTGGTCGAACGCCCGCAGCACCCACAGGTAGTCGGCCCGCTTCTCGGCGGTCGCGAACGCGAAGAGCCGGAGCCGGTCGTCGCGCGCGAACGCGTCGCGGGCAGCGTCGTGGTCGGGACCGGAATCACTCACCGTGACAGGGTAGGGGAGCGAAACCGGTCCCGGACCGAGCGGGCTGGTCGGCGTGTTCGGCCGGGCCGTTCGTCGGCGTCCCTACCTACGGTTGCGTACGCATTCCAGGGCGGGCAGGCTCCAGTTCGGCATCGTCCACCAGCGGAGGTAGCGGCATGGGTCACTACAAGAGCAATGTGCGCGACATCGAGTTCAACATGTTCGAGGTGCTCGGAATCGGGAACCTCCTCGACAGCGGGGCATACGGTGACCTCGACTCCGGGACCGTGCGCGAGATCCTCGCGGAGGTCGCGAGGCTGGCGGAGGGGCCGGTGGCGGACTCGTTCGTGGACGCCGACCGCCACCCAGTCGAGTTCGACGCCGTGAACCACGCCGTCGTCGTCCCCGACGCGCTGCGCAGGACGGTCGAGGCGGTGAACGAGGCGGGATGGTCGCGACTCGGACTGCCCGAGGGGATGGGCGGTGTTCCGGCTCCCGCGCCGCTGGTCTGGGCGATCGGCGAGATGATGGTCGCGGCGAACGGCTCCGCGAGCTTCTTCAACATGGGGCCGCTGATGGCCAGCGTGCTGTACACGGTGGGCACCGAGCAGCAGCAGCACTGGGCGAAGGCCGGATTCGAGCGTGGTTGGGCGGGCACGATGGTCCTGACCGAACCGGACGCGGGTTCCGATGTGGGCGCGGGCCGTACCCGTGCCGTGGCGCAGACCGACGGCACCTGGCACATCGAGGGAGTCAAGCGGTTCATCTCGGGCGGCGACGTCGGCGACACCGCGGAGAACCTCTTCCACCTCGTGTTGGCGCGTCCGGAGGGCGCTGGTCCCGGCACCAAGGGCTTGAGCCTGTTCTACGTGCCGAAGTACCTGTTCGACCCGGATACCCTCGAGCTCGGCGAGCGGAACGGGGTGTACGTGACCGGCGTCGAACACAAGATGGGCATCAAGTCGTCGCCGACGTGCGAGCTCACCTTCGGCGCCACCGACGTGCCCGCGGTCGGGTGGCTGGTCGGGGACGTCCACGACGGCATCGCCCAGATGTTCCAGGTGATCGAGAACGCCCGAATGATGGTGGGCACCAAGGCCACCGGAACCCTGTCCACCGGATACCTGAACGCGTTGGCGTACGCCAAGGAACGGGTGCAGGGTGCCGACCTGACGGCGATGGCGGACAAGGCCGCGCCGCGGGTCACCATCACCCATCACCCCGACGTGCGGCGAAGCCTGGTGCGGCAGAAGGCGTATGCGGAGGGGCTGCGGGCGGTCTACCTCTACACCGCCGCACACCAGAACCCGGACGTGGCGGCGTTGGTCTCCGGCGCGGACGCCGAGCTGGCGGCTCGGGTCAACGACCTGCTGCTGCCGGTCGTCAAGGGCGTCGGCTCCGAGCGGGCCTACGAGCTTCTCGCCGAGAGCCTGCAGACCCTCGGCGGCTCGGGGTACCTGCAGGACTATCCGATCGAGCAGTACATCCGGGACGCCAAGATCGACACGCTGTACGAGGGCACCACGGCAATTCAGGCGCAGGACTTCTTCTTTCGGAAGATCGCCCGCGACCGAGGGGTTGCGCTCGCGCACCTGGCGGCGCAGATCCAGGCGTTCGTCGACGCGTCCGACGGCAACGGCCGGCTCAAGACCGAGCGAGCACTGCTCGGGTCCGCGCTGACGGACGTGCAGGCGATGGCGGCAACGCTGACCGGCTATCTCATCGCCGCCCAGCAACAGCCCGCCGAGTTGTACAAGGTGGGGCTGGGGTCGGTCCGCTTCCTCTACGCGGTGGGGGACCTGTTGATCGGATGGCGACTGCTGGTCCAGGCAGAGATCGCGCAGGCGGCCCTGGACGCCGGCGCACAAGCCAAGGACGAGCCGTTCTATCGGGGCAAGCTCATGGCCGCATCGTTCTTCGCCAAGAACGTGCTGCCGTTGCTGGCCTCGGTGCGGGTGGTCCTCGACTCCATCGACGTCGACCTGATGGACTTCGACGAATCGGCGTTCTGACCGCCCTCGGCCCGAACGAGACCCGGACCGGATCGCGCCTGTGACGCGGTCCGGTCCGGACGTTCGAGATCTACAGCGGGACCGGTGCGCCGTAGGTCATCACGATGTCGCCGGCGTCGGTCTCGGCCCGTGCGTACGGCCGGATGGTCACCTGGCCGATCGCGCCGGCCACGCTGCCGTGCACCCCTGCGATTCGGATCCGTGTCCCGGGCCCGTCGAAGGCCTTGTCCTTGACGATGGGCACGTCGGTGATGCCTCCGGGCTGCAGGTCGAAGGTGAAGTTCTGCCGGGGGATGAAGTCGCCCAGCAGTTCGGCGCGGTTGTTGGCGTTGAGGGCGAGCGTGGGCGGGAGGCCGGCGCCGAAGCCGACGAGGGCGTTGTCGCTGTGTTCGAGCTCGAAGCCGAGGCCCGGGGTGTTGAGCTGGATGGTCGCGCCGGTGATGGCGATCGGGTAGCCCAGCTGGTAGCCGAAGGTGAGTTTGGTGCCCTTGGCGTCGGCCGCGTGGGGGCCGGTGATCTGGACCTCCGCGTAGCCGTTGTGGAAGAACTCGCGGCTCAGCGGCGAGCTGTCGAGCGGCGGCACCGCGTTGATCGAGGTGTCGCCCTGGGAGACCTCGACCCGGTCGCCGCCGGCGTCGACGAGGCTGTTGGCGTTGTCCACGCCCGCGGCGGCAGGTCCGGTGCCCAGCGTCATTCCGACCGCCACTGCGCCGACGACGGCCAGGGTGCGGCTGGTGTTGACCGCGCGAACCCGACGTCGGTGCCGAATCTCCGCCATAAATTCCTCGATCCGTTCCGTAGACGTCCCCATTGCGCACCGGCCCTCGAGTGCTTCGACGATCGATTCTCGATCACGTTCGGGCGCCAGTTGTCGGCAGCGCGTGTGCGGGAACCGGAATCGCCCACCGCCACTGGCGC
>NZ_JBHZAH010000091.1:0-21749 GCF_042754225.1 Rhodococcus sp. NPDC059234 | reverse complement strand
CACCGGGACGGCGCGCCGCTGACGTCTGTGCGGCACCTACCCACAACCGAGAGGGTCGACCGCGTTGAGCGAGCCAACCGAAGCCCCCGCACTGGTCGTCGGGCTGGGCAACCCCGGACCGCAGTACGAGCGCACCCGGCACAACGTCGGCTTCATGGTCGTCGAGACACTGGCCGACCGTGAACGCGCCAGGTTCAGCGTGCACAAGAAGAGCGGTGCCGACGCGGTGACCGTGCGCATCGCGGGCCGCCAGGTCATCCTCGCGAAGCCGCGGTCCTACATGAACCTGTCGGGCAAGCCGGTCGCCGCGCTGGCCCGGTTCTTCTCCGTCGATCCCGCGAATCTGGTCGTCGTGCACGACGAACTCGACCTCGACTACGGGACGCTGCGACTCAAGCTGGGCGGCGGCGAGGGCGGCCACAACGGCCTGCGGTCGATCTCCCAGGCCCTCGGCACCAAGGACTACCTGCGTACCCGCGTCGGGATCGGGCGTCCGCCCGGCCGGATGGACCCCGCCGACTACGTGCTCAAGCCGTTCTCCTCGGTGGAGCGCAAGGAACTCGAGCTCGTGCGCGAGGAGGCCGCCGACGCCGTCGAGCTGCTGCTGCGGGTCGGGCTCGAGGCCGCGCAGAACCAGCTGCACTGAATCGCGTAGCCGACTACGCGTGTGCCGCTCCTCGGCCGGCCGGACGATGAAGTTTCCTCGCCCCTCGACTCGGGACCGCATCCGAGGCCCGGGACACCACCCACGAGGAACGGACACGTCATGAAACTCCTCGCACCTCTTGCGATCGGGGCGGTCCTCGCGCTGCCCCAGGTCGCGGTCGCACCGGCCGCGACCGCCCAGAACCACGGACCCGATGTTCCCGCGATCTGGCTGACCACCTATCGGCAGTCCATCGTCTGCGGCGACGGCGTCTGTGCCTCGGTGGGCGATGGCGTCGCCCGGGTCAGGATCAACGGCGACCACTTCACCGTCAACAGCCCGGTCGACCTCGCCCTCCGACGGTCGGACGGCACGGCCTCCTCGTTCACCACGGAGGCCCGGACCCTGCCCGGATTCGTGGCCGGCACGTTCAGCTACGAATCCCCGCTGCTCGACGACTGCGACGGAACCGCCGACGTCTACATCCGGGCCCACGACGTCGCGTCCAACCGGTGGTCCGCCGAGGTTCCCGCCAGCGACGCCTGCACCACCCCGTAGTGGCCGCGCCGAGTTCAGCTGCCACTGACGAGGCTGGCCGAGTGGCCGCGCCGCAGCTTGCCCGAGGAGGTCTTCGGGAGGCTGCCGGGCCCGAGCACGGCCACCGTCCGCGGCCGCACCCCGACCTCCGAGAACACCGCGTGCACCACCTCGTGCTCGATCCGCTTGACCTCCCCGGGGTCGTCGATGGCGTTGGTCTCCACCGCGACAGCGAACGACTCCCGCTTCTGGCCCGCGTCCAGCCGGATCGCCACCGCGTTGCCCGGGCGCACGCCCGGCACGGTGCCCGCCGCCCGCTCGATGTCGGTGGGGTAGACGTTGCGGCCGGCCATGATGATGACGTCCTTGACTCGGCCGCACACCACGACCAGGTTGTCCTCGGTGATGTAGCCGATGTCGCCGGTGTCGATCCAGCCGTCGGCGTCCTGGGCGGGTCTTGGACCGTCCACCGTCAGGTAGCCCGGCGTGACGGATTTGCCCCGCAGCTCGATGACTCCGACTGCCCGGCGCGGCAGCACCAGCCCGCCCGCACCCACCACGCGCCCCTCCAGTCCCAGCACCAGGCGACCGAGTGTCGGCATGCGGCGGGCGTTGGCTCGCGGCGACGGCACCGCCAGGCCGCCCGCCTCGAGCAGGTCCGGATCCACCTGATCGAGCACCATCCCCTCCCCGGGCTCGGGCAACGACACCGCGAGGGTCACCTCCGCCATCCCGTACGTCGGCGCCAGCGCCGCCGGGTCCAGACTGAAACGCGCCCCGGCCTCCGCGAGCGCGGTCATGGTGGCCGCATCGACCGGCTCGGCACCGTTGAGCATGCAGCGCATCGTCGACAGGTCGAACGCGCCGTCCTCGACCTGCGCGAGCCGCCGGGCCAGCAGCGAGTACGCGAAATTCGGTGCGGCGGTGACGGTTCCGCGGTACTTGCTGATCAATTCCGCCCACAGGGTCGGAGTCCGCAGGAAGTCGAGCGGGGTGACGCTCACGACCTCCCCACCGATGTGCATCGGGACGGTGAGAAACCCGATCATGCCCATGTCGTGGAACAGAGGCAGCCAGCTGATCATCACGTCGGTCTCGGGTCGGAACTTGAGACGATCGGTGATCGCGCAGGAGTTCGCGAAGAAGTTCTCGTGCGTGATCTGCACGGCCTTCGGCGACCCCGTCGAACCCGACGTGAGCTGCTGCAGCGCGACGTCCGCCTCGCCGGTAGCGACCGGCGCGATGTCGGGCCCGCCGCGCAGGCTCTCGATCGGCAGCACCGTGATGCCGCGCTCGGCGAGCAGCGGTGCAGCCGCATCGAATGGCGGCCCCAGGATCACCGCCCGGGCCGAGATCATCCTGATGATCGCTTCGGTGTCCTGCGCCCACATCCCCAGGTCCGTGCGGGGCGTCGGCTGGTGCAGCATCGTCACCGAGGCGCCCCGCATCCAGGCGGCCTGGCAGGCGGGCGCGATGTCCACCGGCTGCCCGGCGAGCACACCGAGGGCGTCGCCCGGACCGATGCCGGCGCCTTCGAGGGCACCCGCCATACGCCGGGCAATCCGGTGCACCTCGCCCCAGGGCTGCCGCAGCGGGGTGCCCGGTTCGCCGGTCACGAGCCCGCGGGAACTGCTCGCGGCCGTCGCGTACATCTCGTCGGTGAACCTGCTCACGATGCTCTCCTCACCTATGCGGGTCGCGCAGGATGGTGGAGTCACGTTGATTATGCGCCGGGACACAACGGCCCCACATTTGTTTCAGCGCGAACCGGCGCTCGGTTGTTACACGAAAACCGCGGCGCCGCGGTTCGGGGAGCGCCTCACTCCAGCACCGGAGGCACGGGTAACCTGGACTACTGGCGCATCGCCACTGCTCCCCCGCCTTGTCTGTCAGTTAGGAATCCCCGGTGACCACCGAGCCCGCGTCCGCGCCAGCCGCACCGTCCACCGGCACCGCCGCCGCCGAGCCCGCGGTGGTGGACAAGTCCGCCAGGGCGCTGGCCGCCGAGGCGACGCGACGACGGACCTTCGCCGTCATCTCGCACCCGGACGCCGGAAAGTCGACGCTCACCGAGGCGTTGGCGCTGCACGCGAAGATGATCGCCGAGGCGGGCGCCGTGCACGGCAAGGCCGGCCGGCGCTCGACCGTCTCGGACTGGATGGAGATGGAGAAGGCCCGCGGCATCTCCGTCAGCTCCACCGCACTGCAGTTCAGCTACCACTCCTCCGAGACGCCGGACGACCAGGTCAACGTCATCAACCTGGTGGACACACCCGGCCACTCCGACTTCTCCGAGGACACCTACCGTGTCCTCACCGCCGTCGACGCCGCGGTCATGCTCATCGACGCCGCCAAGGGCCTCGAACCGCAGACCCTCAAGCTGTTCCAGGTCTGCCGCCACCGGGGCATCCCGGTCATCACGGTGATCAACAAGTGGGACCGGCCCGGCCAGGCGCCGCTCGAACTGCTCGACGAGATCTCCGAGCGGATCGGGCTGACACCGACGCCGCTGTACTGGCCCGTCGGCATCGCCGGAGACTTCCGCGGCCTGCTGCGTCGCGGCGAGGACGGCGCCGCGACCGAGTACATCCGATTCACCCGCACCGCCGGCGGCGCCAAGATCGCCCCAGAGGAGATCCTCGACGCCGAGGCCGCCGCCGCTCGCGAGGGTGGCGAGTGGGAGACCGCGGCCGAGGAGAGCGAGCTGCTGTCGGCGAGCGGGCAGGACCACGACCAGGAGATGTTCTTGGCGGGGCAGACCTCGCCGGTGATCTTCGCGTCCGCGATGCTGAACTTCGGCGTCCGGCAGATCCTCGACACCCTGGTCGCGCTCGCGCCCGCCCCCGGTGCGCGCGAGGACCTCGGGGGCACGCCCCGCGACGTCACCGACCCGTTCAGCGCCGTCGTGTTCAAGGTCCAGGCCGGCATGGACACCGCGCACCGCGACCGGCTCGCGTTCATGCGGATCGTCTCCGGGGTCTTCGAGCGCGGCATGGTCGTGACGCACGCGCAGACCGGAAAGCCGTTCACCACCAAGTACGCGCAGACGGTGTTCGGCCGCGAGCGCTCCACCGTCGAGTCGGCCTATCCGGGCGACGTCGTCGGCCTGGTGAACGCGACCGCTCTGGCGCCCGGGCACACCCTGTTCACCGACAAGAAGGTGGAGTTCCCGCCGATCCCGTCGTTCGCCCCCGAGCACTTCTCGGTGCTGCGCGCGGAGAGCGCCAGCAAGTACAAGCAGTTCCGCCGCGCGGTCGAGCAACTCGACTCCGAGGGCGTCGTGCAGATCCTGCGCAACGACATTCGCGGCGATGCGGCGCCGGTGATGGCCGCGGTCGGACCGATGCAGTTCGAGGTCGTCGCCGCCCGGATGAAGGCGGAGTTCTCGGTGGAGGCCCGGATGGAGGGCCTTCCCTACCAGCTCGCCCGCCGCACCGACGCCGAGTCCGCCACCGAGCTCGGGCGCCAACGCGGGGTCGAGGTGTTCACCCGCTCCGACGGGGTGATGCTCGCCCTCGTCAGCGACAAGTGGCGGCTGCAGTACATCCAGAAGGAGCACCCGGACCTCACGCTCGAACCTCTCGTCGCGACCGCCGACTGACGGCCGTGAACCCGCTGCTGGCGCTGTTCGACGCGGAGCTGCACATCGGGAGCGCCGTCATCTTGTGGCGCGAGATCATCGGCAACGGCTTCGGCATCGCGTCGGCGATCGGCGGGATGAAGCGCGTGGTGTGGGCCTGGCCGGTCGGCATCGCCGGAAATGCGTTGCTGTTCACCGTGTTCATGGGCGCGCTGTTCCACACCCCGCAGGAACTCAACCTGTACGGGCAAGCGGGCCGGCAGGTGATGTTCATTTCCGTGAGCGTGTACGGCTGGTCGCAGTGGCTGCGCTCGCGTAACTCCACCGGCGAGGCGGTGCTCCCGCGCTGGGCGGCGCCCCGCGACCGACTGCTGCTGGTCGCCGCAATGGCAGTCGGGACAGTGCTTTTCGCGCAGATCTTCGAGCGAATCGGATCCTACGGTCCGTGGCCGGAGGCCTGGATCTTCACCGGCTCCCTGCTCGCCACCTACGGTATGGCCCGCGGCTGGACCGAGTTCTGGCTGATCTGGATCGGCGTGGATCTCGTCGGTGTTCCGCAGTTGCTGCACGCCGGTTACTACCCCTCGGCGGTGCTGTACCTGGTGTACGGGGCCTTCGTGATCTGGGGATTCGCAGTGTGGCTACGGATCCAGCGCAGGGTCACCGCGCCGGTCTAATGAACCCCTAATGACTCGCTAACGGACGCCGAGTTTTTCGTCCATAACTTGGGTCGTGTCGAAGCCGCTGGAGCCCCGACACGACCCAAGGAGTTCGCTCATGCCCACTTCCCTCACCACCAGCACCGTCCGTCGCCGGATCGGCGTGTCCGCGGCGGGCCTCGTGGCAGTCGGGGCCCTGCTGGCCCCCGGCGTCGCGTGGGCGGACAACGCGATCCCGCAGGGCGGGGCCGTCGCTGTCCACACCGTCGAACCCATGGTGACGGGCGCGACGGCCGATGCCCCCGAGTGCGGTATGGCAACCATCCAGTTGAGCGAGGAGGAAGTCCGGAAGATGGTCGCCGACGGAAGGGCCGTCCCCGCGACCCCGCTGGTCCCCTCGACCCCGAGTGTCTCCGCCGGCCCGGCAGTCGCCGCCACCCCGACCGTTCCGGCGGACGCGGCCCCGACGGGGGTCCTGAGCGCCGACAAGGTGCAGCAGTTCATCGGCGGTGTGCAGCAGTTGTTCGGTGCGGGAGCCGTCCGGCCCGACGCCACGGCGGCCGATGTCCCCGCGCAGGCGGTCCAGCTGTTGACGGCGACACTCGGCCAAGATGCTCCCGCGGGCGCCCTCGCCGTGACCCGTAGCTGCTAGGGCAGTCTGTCCCCGCTGGCACCATGGATCGGGTGACCGCAACCGCCCGCATCCTCGTCGTCGACGACGACCCCAAGGTCCTCGGCTCGCTCGAGCGGGGGCTCCGACTGTCCGGTTTCCACACGGAGACCGCGGCCGACGGGGCCTCCGCCCTGCGGGCGGTCGCCGACTCCTGTCCCTCCGCGATCGTGCTCGACGTCAACATGCCAGGCCTCGACGGGGTCGGCGTGGTGACGGCGCTGCGGGCCGTGGGCAACGAGGTACCGATCTGTGTGCTCAGCGCGCGCAGCTCGGTGGGCGACCGGATCGCCGGCCTCGAGGCCGGGGCGGACGACTACCTCACCAAGCCCTTCGAGCTCGGCGAACTGGTCGCCCGGCTGCGCGCCCTGCTGCGTCGGGCACCACGGGCCGCGGTCGCGGGGATGGTCACGGTGGGGCCGCTCGAGGTGGACCTGCCCGGCCGGCGCGCCCTCGTCGGGGGCCGACGACTCGAGCTGACCAAACGCGAGTTCGACGTGCTCGGCGTTCTCGCCGAGAACGCGGGCATCGTGCTCAGCCGGCCGCAACTGCTGCGACTGGTGTGGGGGTACGACTTCGACGCCGACACCAACGTGGTCGACGTCTTCGTCACCTACCTACGCAAGAAGCTGGAGGCGAACTCGGTGCCACGGGTCCTGCACACCGTCCGCGGAGTCGGCTTCGTCCTGAGGGCCGAGCCGTGAGGCGGTCCCTGTCGCTGCAGGCGCGGGTCGCAATCGCATCGGCGCTGAGCGCCACCATCGTCATCGGCGCGATCGCGGTCGCGTTCGCGGTGTTCCTCCGGGTGAACGGCTCGCAGCAGTTGGACCGGACGCTCGACTCGGTGATCCTGGCCACGCCCCTGGACATGCCGGCGAACACGATCCCGACAGTGCCGAGCCTGGCGACTGCCCCCGCGGACCCGTTCCCACCCGTGGAGACCAGCACCGCGACCCGCGTCGCATCGGTCGCAGGCGAGGCTGTCCGGGCCCGCGACGTGCGCATCATCGGTACACCGGGCGCGCTGGTGTCGGTCGCGGTCCCGGAGAATCCGCTGATCGACGCCATCCGCCGCCAGCAGGTGTGGGTCGCGGCTGCCGCGGTCGCCGCCATCGCCGCCGCCGCCGGGCTCGGGTGGCTGTTCGCCGGGCGCGCGGTACGACCACTCCAGCGCCTCGCCGCGGGCATGCACACCGTGGGCGACACCCCGGGCACGCACCGGCCGAACGCGCGCGGGGCCAGGGAGGCCGAAGACCTGTCCGACGCGATGGGCCAGATGCTGGACCGGATCGCCGCGTCGCAGAAGCGTACCGAGGACGCACTCGGCTCGGCCCGCGACTTCGCCGCGGTGTCCGCGCACGAACTGCGTACCCCTCTGACCTCCATGCGCACCGATCTCGAAGTGCTGTCCACGATGCGTCTGAGCCGGCCGGAGCGCGAGGAGATCCTGCGCGACCTGCTCGCGACGCAGCGTCAGGTGGAGACCACGCTGACCGACCTCGAGCGGCTCGCCGCGGGCGAGCTGTCCGATCCCGCGGACCACGAGCAGGTCGACCTCGCCGAACTGGTCGACCGCTGTGTCCAGGAGTCCGCACGCACCCACCCGGGCCTCGACATCGCCGTCTCGGCTCCCGAAGGCCTTGTCGTTCGCGGCATCCCGACCGGTCTGCGGCTGGTCCTGGACAATGCCGTGATCAACGCGGTCCGGCACGGGCGAGCCGGACGGGTGCTCGTCACCGTCGCCACCGACCCGCGTGACGGCAGTGTCACGATCGCCGTGGACGACGACGGCACCGGGATTCCGGAGTCCGAGCGGGTGTCCGTCTTCGAACGCTTCGTTCGCGGGACCGGCTCCGGGGCGGCGGGATCCGGGCTCGGTCTCGCGGTGGTCGCACAACAGGCCGGGCTGCACGGGGGCTCCGCGACCCTGACCGACAGCCCCCTCGGCGGCATCAGGCTGACACTGCGGCTACCCCAGCCCGCGGCGGTGCGCGTCGGGTAGGCGACTCAGATGCCGGTGCGCCGGACCAGCGCGTCGGCCAGCGCCGGGGACAGCGAGTCGACGAACCGCAGCACCTCGGTGTAGGTCGGCATCATCTCGACCGGCCGGGTCCGCACGGCCCGCACCAGCCAGTCGGCCGCATCACGCGGGGTGAGCGCGGCCATCGATTCGTAGTCCGCGGTCGGCGCGATCATCGGGGTGCGGATCAGCGGGAAATGCACGGTCGTGACGGCCACGCCCCGCCCCGACACCTCCGCGCCGAGATCGCGGCCGAACGCGGTGATCGCCGACTTCGACGCGTGATAGGCCGCGAACTTCGGCATCACCCGCCCGGGCACGCCCCAGGTCGCGACGTTGACCACATGTCCCGCACCGCGCTCGAGCATCGCGGGAAGCATCGCCAGGGTCAGGCGGACCGGCCCGAAGTAGTTGAGCGCCATGGTCCGTTCGTAGTCGTGGAAACGGTCGAGCGACTCCTCGACGGTGCGGCGGATCGACCGACCTGCGTTGTTGATCAGGACGTCCACCGGGCCGTGCTCCGCCTGCACGACCTCGGCGAGCCGCTGCACGGATTCGGCGTCGGTCAGGTCGCAGGGGACGGCATGCGCCGCCCCTCCCTTGGCGCGGATCTCGTCGCGCACCGCCTCCAGCGCCTCGGCGCCGCGGGCGACCAGCACGACCTCCGCGCCGAGGTCGGCGAAGCGGTGCGCGGCCGCCTCCCCCACCCCGGACGAGGCACCCGTCAACAGGACTGTCGTCCCGTCGAGCCGGCCGCCGCCGGAGCCGGTCAGGCGGTCGGCGAGCGAGCGGACCGACGGCACCGGGTTGAGCGCCGCCCGGGCGAGCATCTCGGAGATCATGTGTCGAGTGTGCCCGCCTGCGGATCGAACAGGGCCGCGATCGCACCGGGGTCCACCTCGTCCAGCGTCGCGGGCGACCAGGACGGGCTGCGATCCTTGTCGACGAGCACCGCGCGCACCCCCTCCGCGAAGTCCGGCGCCGCGGTGACCGGGCCGGTGAGGGCCAACTCGCGATCCAGGCAGTCCGGCAGCGAATCGACCGCGCCTCGCGCGATCAGTTCGGCGGTGACGAACTGGCTGGTCGGCGAGTGCGCGAGCATGGCCGCGCGGGTCTGCACGGTCCACGGGTCGGTGCCGGTGAGGCGGGTGAGCATCTGCGCCGGGTTCCCCGCGCCGAAGACCTCGTCGATCTGTGCCTGGCGGTCCGCGAGCGGCGCCTCGGCGGGCTGTTCGACGAACTTGTCGAGCCCCTCGACCAGCGATCCGGCACGGATCGCGTCGGCCAGTTCGGGCAGCCGTTCGCTCGGGACGTAGTGGGTGGCCAGACCGAACGCGAGCGCGTCGCCCGCCGAGGCGCGCGCCCCGGTGAGCCCCAGGTACGTCCCCGCCGCACCGCGCAGTCGGGGCAGGAAGTAGCCGGCGCCGACGTCCGGGAAGAACCCGATCGCCGTCTCGGGCATGGCCAGCACGGCCCGCTCGGTCACCACCCGCACCGACCCGTGCACCGAGATCCCGAGGCCGCCGCCCATCGCCGGACCGTCGATCAGCGCGACGTACGGTTTCGGGTACTCGCCGATCAACCGGTTGAGCCGGTACTCGGTGGCGAAGAAGTCGTGCACGAACCGGGGATCGCGGCGCAGCACCGCCTCCCGCACCGCCTTGATGTCGCCGCCCGCGCAGAACGCCCGCTCGGAGGCGCTGGTCACCAGCACGGTCTCGACAGTCGGGTCGTCGCGCCAGGCGAGCAACGGCTCGTAGATGTCGTGAATCATGCTGGGGTCCAGCGCGTTGAGCGCCTTCGGGCGGTCGAGCACGATCTCGCCCACGCCCTCGGCCACGCTGGTCCGAATGAAGGTCATACCCGCTCCCGTCGCACGTCGTTCACGGCCACAGCGTCTCGGTGGACCATTCCGTCGCACCGGCCCGCCGGTACCGCCACCGCCGATGTCTGCGGCCCGGATCGGCGAGCCAGAACTCGACGCTGTCCGGGACCAGGCACCAAGCCTGCCAGCCCGCCGCGACGTACCCGGGATCGGCCTCGATTCGGGCCACGGTCGCGGCGACCGCGCGGTCGTACTCGGCCTCGTCGGCCAACGGCTCGCTCTGCCTGCTCGCCGCGGCGACGGCCCGCGCCGTCACCGACCGCTCCAGGTAGTCACGGGCGCTGACCTCGGCCGTTCCCGCCTCGACCCGGCCACGCACCCGGACCTGCCGGCCGAGACCGGGCCAGTAGAACGTCAGGGCCGCGGCGGGGTTCGCAGCGAGCTGACGGCCCTTCGGCGAGTCCGTGGTGCCCGAGAACCACCACCCCCGCTCGTCGACGTCCTTGAGGATCAGCGCCCGGGCGTCGACCTCCCCCGCCGCGGTCGCCGTCGACAGCACCGTTGCCTGCGGTTCCGGCTCCCCCGTCGCGACCGCCTCCTCCAGCCAGCGGAGGAACAGCGTGGACGGCTGCGCGGGGACCGGGCCGGAATCCACCGCGGAGCGGGCGGGCAGTGCGGGCAGCGCACGCAGCCAGGCCCGGGTGTCGGGGTAGGCGGACCGGGGCGGGACGTCGGGCATTCTCGACACCCTATGCCCAGGTCGGGACGTTCGCCCGTCAGGCCGACGCGGGCGGAATCTCCATCGCCGCCCAGCGATTCGAGGTCAGCTGGAAGCTCGGCACATCGGCGAGCGCGATCACCATCTCATAGGTTCGCTCGTACCCGGTGTGCGAGATGCGCCACTCGCCGTTCTCGTTCCGGGCGTACCGATCGTGATAGAAAGCCGAGCCGCGCAACAACATTCCGTCCTCGGGAATGATCACCGTGTCCGCGAGGACCCACACGCCGGTGGCGGTGTCACCGGTGACGTCGATCTCGGGCTGACCGCACAGGTGCTCGGTGAGCACGTGCGGTCCGAGGGTGATCTCCATGAACGAGCACAAGGCGTCCCGGTCCTCGAAACCCAGGTGCTCACCGTAGGTCGCGGTCGCCTCGGGGAGCAGCGTCTCCCGGAACACCGGCCAGTTCTTCGTGTCCAAGGCCCGCGTGTAGCGGTACTTGAGCTTGCTGATCTCGGCGAAGGCCTCCAGATCCATGACGCACGCCCTCCATGACGGTGACCCATGAAACAGACACTGACCTGTTTCGCAGAGTAGTCGCCTTCACACGTACGCGGGAGGTGAATAGAACCGGCCGGGCTACTCCAGCTCGGCCGCCAGCTCCATCCACCGCTCCTCCGCGGTCTCCTTCTCCGCCACAACCGCTCGCAGTTCGGCGTCGAGCTGCTGCAGCTTCTGCGGATCGGTGGCAGCCTCGGCGAGCGCGGTGTGCAACGTCGTCTCGCGCTCGTCGAGCTTGGCCACCTGCCGCTCGAGGCGGCTGAGTTCCTTGCGCGCAGCGCGATCGGCGGCGCCGTCCCGCACCACCGCCGGGTCGCCCGCGCCGCCGATCCGCGCGGCCGTGACGGGCGCCGGGCCCGGCGCGGCCATGGCCGCCACCGCTTCCCGTCGCCGCAGGTACTCCTCGATGCCGCCGGGCAGGTTGGTCAGTTTGCCGTCGCCGAACAGCGCCCAGGTGGAATCACAGAGCCGCTCGATCAGGTAGCGGTCGTGACTGATCACGACCATCGTGCCCGCCCAACCGTCGAGGATGTCCTCGAGCTGCTGCAGTGTGTCGATGTCCAGGTCGTTGGTCGGCTCGTCGAGCAGCAGCACGTTCGGCTCGCTCATCAGCACGCGGGTCAGCTGCAACCGGCGCCGCTCGCCACCGGACAGGTCGCCGACCGGGGTCCGCTGCCGCGCCGGGGTGAAGCCCAGCCGCTCGGCCAACTGCCCCGCCGAGATCTCCTTGTCCCCCAAGGTGATCCGCTCGGCGACGTCCTTGACCGCCTCGAGCACGCGCATGTCCGTCGGCAGGTCGTCGAGTTCCTGCCGCAGCCAGCCGATCTTCACGGTCTGACCCTGGATTCGCCGCCCCGACGCCGGCTCCAGCTCGCCCGCGAGGGTGCGCAGCAGGGTGGTCTTGCCGGACCCGTTGACGCCGACCAGACCGATCCGCTCGCCCGGCGCAAGCCGCCAGGTCAGGTCGTGCACGAGTTCACGCCCGTCGGGTGTGGTCAGGCGAGCGTCCTCGAGTTCGATCACGACCTTGCCGAGCCTGCGCTGCGCGAAGGAAGCCAGCGCCACGTTGTCGCGCGGCGGCGGCACGTCCGCGATGAGCGCCTCGGCGGCCTCGATCCGGTACTTGGGCTTGGACGTTCGGGCCGGGGCGCCCCGGCGCAGCCACGCCAGTTCCTTACGAGCGAGGTTGCGGCGACGTTCCTCGGAGGCATCGGCCTGCCGGGACCGCTCGGCGCGGGCGAAGATCCAGTCGTTGTAGCCACCCTCGTAGCTTTCGACCTTGCCGCCCACCACTTCCCAGGTCCGGTTGGCGACGGTGTCGAGGAACCAGCGGTCGTGCGTGACGACCACCAGCGCGCTGCGCCTGCCGACGAGATGCTCGGCGAGCCACTGCACACCCTCGACGTCGAGGTGGTTGGTCGGCTCGTCGAGCACCAGCAGGTCCAGGTCCTGCACCAGGGCGGCGGCCAGCGCGACGCGACGACGCTCGCCACCGGAGAGTCCCTCGACACCGCGGTCGAGTCCGACCGAGTCGATACCGATCCCGGCCAGGATGGACCGGATTCGCGCATCGCCCGCCCACTCGTGCTCGGCCATCCCGAGCGGCGCGAGCACCACGTCGGCCACCGTGGAGCCGGCGGGCAGCACGCCACGCTGGGTGACCACGGCCATTCGGAGCCCGCCGACCGCGCTCACCCGGCCGCTGTCGGGCGACTCGAGTCCGGCGAGCACCTCGAGCATGGTGGTCTTGCCGCCGCCGTTGAGACCGACGACACCGATCCGCTCGCCCTCCTGCACTCCGAGTGAGACGGCGTCCAGGAGTGGTTTGATCCCGAAGGATTTCGAGACCTGCTCCAGGTTGATCAGGTTGGCCATCAGTGCTCCGTCTCGTGATCGATGATGCGGGCGCCGGGCACCGGTCCGTGCGCGATCCGCACGGTCCGGCACACGCCGGCGCCTGCCAGTTCCGCTCCGACCGCGACCGCGGCCTCGGCGTCGGCGCACAGGAATGCGCAGGTGGGTCCGGAGCCGGAGACGATGCCGGCGAGCGCGCCCGCCTCGGTCCCGGCGCGCAGGGTGCGCCGCAGCACGGGCGCCAGGGACAGCGCGGCGGGCTGCAGGTCGTTGCCGAGCAGCGGCGCGAGCGCGTGCGGGTCACCGGCGGCCAGCGCGTGCATCAACGCCTCGGGGCCACCGAGGCGCGGCGGACTGCCCTCGGCACGCAACCGGTCCAGCTCCCGGAACACCGTCGGGGTGCTCAGTCCACCCTTGGCCAGCGCGAGCACCCAGTGGTAGGTGTCGCGCGCGAGCACCGGCAGCAGTCGCTCCCCGCGGCCGGTGCCGAGGGCCGTGGCCCCGTGCAGCGAGAACGGCACGTCACTCCCGAGCTGCGCGCCGATGTCGGCCAGCTCGGCGCGGTCGAGTCCGAGCTGCCACAGTTCGTTGAGCCCGACCAGTGCGGCCGCGGCGTCGGCACTGCCGCCGGCCATGCCGCCCGCGACCGGGATGCCCTTGCTGATGGAGACGGCGACGTTCGGGGCACGGCCCGCGCGCTCGGCGAGCAGTTCCGCGGCCCGCCAGACCAGGTTCCGGCTGTCGGTGGGGACCGACCGGGCGTCGTCGCCGTGCACGGTGACGGAGAGCTCGCCTGCGTCGGCGAACCGGACGTCGTCGCTGAGGGAGAGCGCCTGGAAGACCGTGGTCAGTTCGTGGTAGCCGTCTTCTCGCAGGTCACCGACGCCCAGGTGGAGGTTGACCTTCGACGGCGCCCGGACGATCACGGGATGCGGAACTACGGACAGCACAAGGCACCAGAGTAGTGGACGAAACACCCCGCTCCGACCGGCGGAGCGCCGCCCCGGTCCCGACTAGAGCCCGACCGCGTGCTCCAGCGCGTCGAGTTCGTCGCCGAGGAAACCGAGCATCGGCTCGAGGTCGGGCACCGTGCGCCTGCACCCGGTCAGACCGAACGCGATCTCGTCGTCGGTGCTGGTGCAGGTGATGTTCAGCGCCTGCCCGTCGACCGGAATCGACAACGGGTAGAGCGCGGTGAGCCGGGCACCGTTCCAGTACAGGGGCATCCCCGGCCCCGGCACGTTGGAGATCATCACGTTCGCCGGCCGGATCGGGGCGCCCGAGCCGAGGAACATCCCCAGCGCGAGCGGGGCGACCCCCAGCGCGCTCATCGCGCGAATCTGGGTCGCGCTGCGCGTGCGCATGGACTCCTTGCCCTCGGACATCGACTCCCGCACGGCCGCGAGCCGGTCCCCCGCGGCGGCGAGGTGGGTGCCGAGGGTGCAAGTCAGCATCCCGATCTCGTTGCCTGCCGTGCCCTCGCGGCGCTCGCTGCGCAGCGAGACGGGGACCATCGCGACCAGTGGGTTCTCGGGCAGCTCGTCGCTGGCGGCAAGATGCGTCCGCAGCGCCCCGGAGCACATCGCCAGCACGACGTCGTTGATGGTGGCGTCGGCGAACTTGGCCACCAGCCGAAGCCGTTCGATCGGCCAGGACCGGGCGGCGAAGCGTCGCGCCCCGCCGATCGGCACGTTGAAGACGGACTTGGGGGCCGCGAGCGAGAGCGCACCGCCCCGATCGTGCAGCGCGCGGTCGACGGTCCCGGCGAGGGCGGGCACCAGGCTCGCCACCTCTCCGACCGCGTCGCGCGCGACGCGCACCGCGCTCGTGACCAGCTCGAGCGCGCCGCTGCCGCCGGTCGTGGGTTCGTCCACGACCAGCGTCAGTCCCGCCCTGCGCTCGCCCGCGCTCGGCTCCCAGGGCGCCGGCATGTCGCGGGCGTCCGGGTCCTCGCTCAGTGCCCGCCGCAACATCCGCATCGCGGAGACTCCGTCGGCAAGGGCGTGATGGATCTTCATGTAGACGGCGAAGCGACCGTCGGCGAGGCCCTCGATCAGGTGCATCTCCCAGAGCGGGCGGTTGCGGTCCAGCAGGCCCGCGTGCAGCCGCGAGACCAGGTCCATGAGTTCGGTCGTGCCACCCGGCTGCGGCAGCGCATCGTGTCGAACGTGGTAGTCGAGATCGACGTCGGTGTCGGCGTCCCAACCCCACTGGCCGAGCGACGTCACCGAGCGCCGGGCGCGTTTGCGCAGTCGGGGCGACACGTCCCCCCGCCGCAATGCCGCGTCGAGCATCGACCGGATCTCCTCCGCATCCATGCCCTCGGGCGGCTGCAACAGGACGAGGCCACCGACGTGCATGGGATGCTCGCGCGACTCGCCCAGCAAGAACATCGAGTCGGTCGGTGACATCGGCAGGAGCATGGTCAACCTTCTTCCGGCGGCGTTCGGTGTGACGCACGCTGTGCGCTTACCCGAGGTAACAATGAGATGTGAGAAGGATCACGACTTGGCTGCTATGTGACTTTCTACAGCATCCGAATCCACCCAGCCACTCGGTCGAATGTCCAGGTAGATGGCACGATCCACGCCCACGGGACGAATCCGGCATCCGGGACACCGAGGGTGGCCGAACCGACCTGCGGCGAACCCGGAATACGCGGCCGAACCCCACACCTGTCGCTACTCGCCGTCACAGGAATCGACCCGAAATCGAGCGACAAATGCTACTCACGAGTACGCAAAACATTACTCGGAAGTAGCCTTTTTCGGCCGATTCAGACCCTCGAAAGGCGCTCGAATTCCATTGCCACGCAACCTGATTGAACAATCGATGTAACGACATGACATCGCCGCCGAAATAATGCATGCTGGCATACCGGTAGGGCCGACTGGGGCGGACCGGGTTACGGAGGAACTGCCGGAGTTTGCGGCTGTCGCGTCAACGCACAACACGACGCGGCCGAACCTCCGGGCACCCGGTGTCCGGTAGTCCAGCGGCCACGGCTTGGCTGCGGGCGGTCGGGCACATCGAGGACACCGGAAGGTTTCCACTCGATGGCCCAGGCGTGCCCGCACTGCGTGGCCGTCGAGCGCTCACTGTCGCGCGGTCGACAACTGTCTTTCAAGAAACGGTGGCACGAGAACGGTGGCTAAAGGGATGTTCACACGGATTGCGGTAGTCAACCGGGGTGAGGCGGCGGTCCGCCTCATCCGGGCCGTACGCGAGCTCAACGCAGAGCACGATCACGCCATCACGACGATCGCGCTGCACACGGAGGCCGAACGGCGCGCGATGTTCGTCCGACAGGCCGACGAGGGCGTCACCCTGCGGCCCTCGACCACGGCCGCGACGCCCTACCTCGACCACGCCGAACTCGAGCGCGCCCTGATCGAGGCCCGCGCCGACGCCGTCTGGGTCGGCTGGGGCTTCGTCGCCGAGGACCCGGCCTTCGCCGACGTGTGCGCCCGGCTGGGCATCACGTTCATCGGCCCGTCCGCCGAGGCGATGCGCCTGCTCGGCGACAAGGTCGAGGCGAAGCTGCTCGCGGAGAAGGTCGGCGTCCCCGTCGCCCCGTGGTCGGGCGGCCCGGTGGAGACTCGCGCCGATGCCCGCCGCCACGCCCAGGCCATCGGCTACCCGCTGATCATCAAGGCCCGCTCCGGCGGCGGCGGTCGCGGCATCCGCAAGGTGTACTCCGAGGACGAGCTCGAACTCGCACTCGAGCGCACCCAGGGCGAGGCCGAGCGCTCCTTCGGCGACCCGGTCGTGTTCATCGAACGGCTGGTCACCGAGGCCCGCCACGTCGAGGTGCAGGTCATCGCCGACGCGCACGGCAACGTGTGGGCCCCCGGCGTGCGCGACTGCTCGATTCAGCGCAAGAACCAGAAGGTCATCGAGGAATCCGCCTCCCCGCTGCTGACGGCCGAGCAGTCCGCGCAGCTGCGCAAGGTCTCCGCCGAGCTGGTCAAGGCCGCCGGCTACTGCGGCGCCGCCACCGTCGAGTACCTCTACCAGCCGTCGCAGCAGCTGTTCACCTTCCTCGAGGTCAACACCCGTCTGCAGGTCGAGCACCCGATCACCGAGTTCACCACCGGTCTGGACCTGGTCAAGCTGCAGATCCACGTCGCAGGCGGCGAACCGCTCGTCGGCGAGTGCCCGGCGGAGTTCGGCCACGCCGTCGAGGCGCGTCTGAACGCCGAGGACGCCGACAACGGCTTCGCGCCCGCGCCCGGCACCGTGCAGCTGCTCAAGTTCCCGCTCGGCTCCGGCCTGCGCGTGGACACCGGCATCGCCCAGGGCGACGTCATCCCGCCGGACTACGACTCCATGGTCGCGAAGGTCATCGCCTGGGGCCGCGACCGCTCCGAGGCCTTCGCCCGGCTGCGCACCGCGCTGCGCGAGACCACCGTCGTGCTCGAAGGCGGTACCACCACCAAGTCGTTCCTGCTCGACCTGCTCGACCGCGAGGAGGTCGTCACCGCCTCCGCCGACACCGGCTGGCTCGACCGCACCGGCGCCGGCACCGCGAACGGCCCGACCCGCACCGCCTCGATCGCGCTGCTCGCCACCGCGATCGACGTCTACGACGCCGAGGAGGCGCTCGAGCGCAGCGCCTTCCTCGCCTCCGCCCGCGGCGGTCGCCCGCGCACCAAGAACACGGTCGGGCGCCCGGTCGAGCTGAGCTACCAGGGCCAGGCCTACCAGCTGGTGGTCGGGCAGACCGGACCGCACCGCTACCGGATCGACGGCGACAGCGGCGAGGTCGAGGTCGACGTCGACCGGCTCGGAGAGTTCGAGAGCCGCCTGGTCGTCGGCGGCCGGCGCCACCACGTGGTGTCGGTGGCCGGTCCGGCCCATCACCTCGTCGAGGTGGACGGCATCAGCCACCAGGTCAGCCAGGACGAGGCGGGCGTGGTTCGCGCGCCGTCGCCGGCAGTCGTGGTCGCCATGCCCGTCGCGGTCGGCGACGAGGTCGAGGCGGGCGCCACGCTGGTGGTGCTCGAGGCCATGAAGATGGAGACCGCGATCCGCGCGCCGCACGCCGGCACCGTCCGCGAGGTCCTGGCGATCGTCAACTCCCAGGTCGACGCCGGTGCCCCGCTGCTGCGGGTGGACCAGGTCGCCGAGGAGGCCGTCACCGACACCGCGCCGCGGGTGGAGTTCACCGCGCCGGCGGTCCGCGACGGCGACGCGCTCGGCGACGCGCTCGCCCGTCTCGACGCGCTGAGCGCGATGATCACCGGCTTCGACGTCGAGGCGGCCCGCTCCCGCGCGCTGCTCGCCGAGTACCTCGAGCTGCGCGAGAGCCTGCCCGAGTCCGACCACACGCTCGTCGAGGCCGAGTTCGCGCTGCTGACCACGTTCGCCGACCTGTGCGAGCTCTCCCGCAACCGGCCGACGGTCGGCGAGGAGGACACCGACGAGCGGGTGCACAGCCCGCGCGAACACTTCCATTCCTTCCTGCAGTCGCTCGACGTGGACGTCGAGGGTCTCCCGGAGTCGTTCCGCGCCAAGCTGTCCCAGTCGCTGCGCCACTACGACGTCGCTGAGCTCGAGCGCACCCCGGAGCTCGAGGAAGCCGTGCACCGGATCTTCGTCGCGCAGCAGCGGATGGAGGCACAGGTCCCGATCGTCGCCGGCCTGCTCTCGCACTGGCTGCGCGACGGTCGTGTCGGCAGCGAGACCGTCCCCGCCCTCGCCGAGGTGCTGGACCGACTGATCGTCGCCACCCAGGCGCGCTACCCGCTGATCGGCGACGTCGCCCGCAACATCCAGTTCCGCATCTTCGACGAGCCGGTGGTCCTGCGCGCCCGCGAGCAGATCTACGACGGGGTGCGCGGCAGCCTGCAGTACCTCGCGGAGAACCCGGGCTCCACCGACCGGGCTGCCCGGATCGACGCGATGGTCGACACCCCCGAGCCGCTCGTCGGCCTCCTCGCCGAGGCGTGGTCCGCGCCGGCCGACCTGCTCGAGGTCGTCACCCGCCAGTACTACAAGATCCGCGGGCTGTCCGAGGTCAAGTCCGTCGCCGAGGGCGAGTTCCCCTGCGTCACAGGGTCGTTCGAGCTGTCGGGCGAGCACCTGAACCTGGTGTCGGTGGTCGCGGAGCACGGTCGCCTGTCCGACGCCCTCGCCGCCGTCGACGACGTGACCGGCCCGGCTCCGGTGAACCTGGTCGCCGACCTGTACCTGTCCTGGCCCGACGCCCCGGCCGACGACGACGCGCTGGCGCAGTCGCTGCGCACGAGCCTGTCCGCGCACGCGAGCACCGCGTCGTGGCGCCGCATCACCGTCACCGTGACGGTGCCCGGCGCGATGACCACACAGCGTCAGGTGACCTTCCGGCCGTCGGCCGAGGAGGGCCTGGTCGAGGACCGGATCATCCGCGGCATGCACCCGCTGACCGCCCAGCGCCTGGACATGTGGCGGCTGAAGAACTTCGACGGCACCCGGCTTCCCGCCACGGCCGACACCTACCTGTACCACCTTGCGGCCAAGGACAATCCGTCGGACCAGCGCCTGATCGCCATGGCCCAGGTGCGCGATCTGACGATCGCGTTCGACGCCGACGGCGAGATCACGGCCGCCCCCGCCATCGAGCGGGCCGTCGTCTCCTGCCTCGACGGCATTCGGCGGGCACAGGCCGAGCGGGGCAGCAAGCGCCTCGACAACAACCGCGTGGTGCTCTACGTGTGGCCGCGGCTGGACGTGGCCGCGGACCGGATCGCCTCGATCGCGCGGCACGTCGCGCCGCTCACGGTGGGGGCCGGCATCGAGCAGATCACGATGATCTGCCGGCTGCAGGAGTCGCCGAACGCGAAGCCGCGTCAGGTCGCGGTGCGCTTTTCGTACCGCTCGGGCGCGGGCATGCAGGTCGCGATCACCGAGCCGCCGACCGAGCCGCTCAAGCCGCTGGACGAGTACACCCAGAAGGTGCAGCGGTCGAAGTCCCGCGGCACCGTGTACCCGTACGAGCTGATCCCCGCACTGTCCGCAGGCGGCAGCTTCGTCGAGTACGACCTGGACGAGTCGGGAAGCCTTGTGCCCGTGGATCGTCCGTACGGCCGCAACACTGCGGGCCTCATCGTCGGTGTGGTGACCTCACCCACCGCGCGCTACCCCGAGGGCATGACCCGGGTCGCCCTGTTCGGCGACCCGACCAAGGCGCTCGGCACGGTCGCCGAGGCCGAGTGTGCCCGTCTGGTCGCGGCGGTCGACCTCGCGGAATCCCTCGGCGCGCCGGTGGAGTGGTTCGCACTCTCCTCGGGCGCGACCATCTCCATGGAGTCCGGCACCGAGAACATGGACTGGGTCTCGCGCGGGCTGCGCCGGATCATCACGTTCACCCAGAACGGCGGCGAGATCAACGTGATCGTCGCGGGCATCAACGTCGGCGCCCAGCCGTACTGGAACGCCGAGGCCACCATGCTCATGCACACCAAGGGCATCCTGGTGATGACCCCGGACAGCGCGATGGTGCTCACCGGCAAGCAGTCGCTGGACTACTCCGGCGGCGTCTCGGCCGAGGACAACTTCGGCATCGGCGGCTACGACCGGGTGATGGGCCCGAACGGCCAGGCGCAGTACTGGGCGCCGAACCTGACCGCCGCCATTGACGTGCTCTTCGGCCACTACGAGCACGCGTACCTCGCTGCGGGCGAACGCTTCCCCCGCAAGGCCGAGTCCACCGACCCGGTCGAGCGCGACGTCCGCTGCTTCCCGCACGTGCACCCGTCGAGCGAGTTCACCACGGTCGGGGAGATCTTCTCGGCGGAGACGAACCCGGACCGCAAGAAGCCCTTCGACATTCGCACCGTGATGCGCTCGGTGGTCGACCAGGATCACGCCGTGCTCGAGCGCTGGGCCGACATGGCCGACGCCGACACCTCGGTCGTCTTCGACGCGCACCTGGGCGGCAACGCGGTGACGGTGATCGGCATCGAGTCCCGGGCCATCGCCCGCAAGGGCTGGTTCCCCACCGACGGCCCGGACCAGTGGACCTCGGGCACGCTGTTCCCGCGCTCGTCGAAGAAGACCGCCCGCGCGATCAATGCTGCCAGCGGCAACCGTCCGGTCGTGGTGCTGGCCAACCTGTCCGGCTTCGACGGCTCCCCGGAGTCGCTGCGGAACCTGCAGCTCGAGTACGGCGCCGAAATCGGCCGCGCCATCGTCAATTTCGACGGACCGATCGTGTTCGTGGTGGTCTCGCGCTACCACGGCGGCGCGTTCGTGGTGTTCTCCGGCGCCCTGAACGAGAACATGGAGGTGCTCGCGGTCGAGGGTTCGTTCGCCTCGGTGCTCGGCGGAGCGCCCGCCGCGGCCGTGGTGTTCACCCGCGACGTCAACGCCCGCACGTCTGCGGACCCGGGCGTCCGTGAACTCGAGGCCAAGCTGGCGGCCGCGTCGGAGGACGCCGAGCGCACCCGGCTGCGCGTCGAGCTCGCCGCCGAGCGGGCCGCTGTCCGTTCGGCCAAGCTCGGCGAGGTGGCTGCCGAGTTCGAGGCGATCCACAACATCGAGCGGGCCCGCGAGGTCGGCTCGGTGCACGCGATCGTCCCGGCCGCCGAGCTGCGTCCGCGCTTGGTCGACGCGGTGGAGCGGGGCATGGGCAGGGCTCTGAACACGGTGTAGGGATCGATCTGTAGCAGCAGTGGGCGCCGCCGGAAGTCGTTCCG
>NZ_JBHZAH010000090.1:10095-22488 GCF_042754225.1 Rhodococcus sp. NPDC059234 | reverse complement strand
GACCACACGAGTCCGGGCCGGCGCACGCGCGTCAGGACGGTCTATCCCCAGCGGGACTGTCCGCCGTCGAGCGGAACGGTCGCGCCGGTGAGGTACCGCGAGTCCTCGCTCGCGAGGAACACCACCGCGCGGCCGATGTCGGCCTCCGGGTCACCGACCCGGCCCAGCGGAATGCCGGCGACGAACTCGGCGGCCTCCTCCGGATTCTTGTCGATCCACCACTGCAGTGCGGGCGTCATCGCATGCGGGGCAACATTGTTCACCCGAATGCCGTCCCGACCCCACTCGCTCGCCGCGGCGCGGGTGAGCACCCGCATGCCCTCCTTGACGGAGCCGTAGACGCCGTAGTTGCTGGCGTCCCACCGCACCGCGGCCGAGGTCACCAGGTTGACGATCGAGCCACCGCCGCGCGCCACCATGTGGGGATGACAGGCCCGCATCATCCGAAGTGTCGCAAGCGGTCCCGAGGCAAACGCGCGCTCGAAGTCCGCGTCGACGACGTCGAGGAGGGGACCCGGCTTGGAGTCGTTGGCGTTGTTCACCAGGATGTCCACGCCACCGAGCTCGCTGACCGTCCGCTCGACCGCCGCGTCGACGTCGTCGGCGGAGGAGACGTCGCAGCGGACCGCGATCGCGCGGCCACCGAACTCCTCGATCTCCGAGACCGTCTTGTGCAGCTTGGACTCGGTGCGACCGGCGACCGCGATCGCGACGCCCTCCTTGGCCAGCGCCAGCGAGATGCCGCGGCCGATGCCCTGCCCCGCTCCGGTGACGAGGGCAACCCTGCCATCAAGAATTCCCATGCTCATGCTCCGATCAGGAAGTGATTCAGCCGATTTCCGGGTGCGTGGCCAGGTAGCGCGCCGGGTACTCGCCGCCTCCGTGGACTGCGATGTCCGCACCGTTGACGTACGTGGAGAGCGAACCGGCCAAGAACAGGCATGCGCCCGCAATGTCCGAGGGCACCGCCATCCGCCCAATGGGCAGCGTCTTGGTGACTGCGGCGCCGCCGTCCGCGCCGTACACCGCTGCCGCGGCCTCGGTACGGATCAGGCCGGTGGTGATGTGGTTGACACGCACCTTCGGTGCCCATTCGAGAGCCAGCGCCTTGGTCAGCACCAGCAGTCCGCCCTTCGCCGCGGAGTACGCCGCGGTGCCCGGCTGCGGGTCCTGCCCGGAGACCGACCCTATGTTGACGATCGAGCCGCCGTTCTCTCGCTGCATCAGCCGGTTCGCGGCCTGCGCAACGTAGAAGGGGGCCAACAGGTTCAGCGCGACGACCTTCTCGACGAACCGCGGTGAGACCTCTGCCGCGTCGGCGTCGGGCGATCCGCCCGCGTTGTTGATCAGCACGTCGAGCCCGCCCATCGCGGCATGTGCGCTCTCGACCATGGCGCGCACCCCGTCGGCGTCACGGACGTCCACGGGCAGGAACGCCGCCCGGCGACCATCGGCCTCGGGCACCGTCTCGGGTTCGCTTCGCGCGCAGACCGTCACCTGAGCGCCCGCGGCGAGGAACGTCTTCGCGGTGACGCGACCGATCCCCTTCGTGCCCCCGGTGATCAGGACCGACTTGCCTGCGAAGTCGGCGGGGTTGGCGACAGCCATCGCGGTCAGCCCGCGAATCGGGCGCACGCGCCCGCGATCGCCACGGTGTCCGCGCCGACCTCGAACTCGACCGCGTCGCCGTCACGCCAGCCGCGCACAGACAGGACCTGGCCGGGGAACACCGGCGCGGAGAACCGTCCCGACAGCTCCACCAGGTCGGCGGGGTGCACGCCGAGCGCGCGTGCCAGCGGCAGCGTGCTCGCGGCGAGGGTGCACAGGCCCTGCAGGATCGGCCGCGGCTGGCCGATGCGCTCGGCGGCGGCCGGGTCGATGTGGATGTGGTGGAGATCGCCGGTCAACCGGTACAGCGCGGCCTGGGTCTCGAAGGTCGCCAGCTCCGCCGACAGGTTCGGCTCACCCTCCGGAGCGGGGGGCTTGGACGGGCCCCGCTCGCCGCCGAATCCGCCGTAGCCGGGCGCGAACAGCGACCAGGTCGCCACGAAGTACTCGCATTCGACCTTGACCTCGAACACAGCTGCGGCGCCCTTGTCCCAGACCTCGCCCACGGAGGCGGTCAGGCTCAGCTCGCCGCTGCGCGGCAGGGGCTTGAGCACCTTCAGTTCCTGCGACCCGTGCAGCGCGGTCTTGGTGTCGAAGGCGCCCCGCGAGCCCAGCTCGTCGGGGGCCCACTGCGCCAGGGTCAGCGCGAAGGTCGGCAGCACGCGCAGCCGGTCCTCGAACACCAGGTCCAGCTCGGTGGCCTCGGCCCCGACCGCGAGCGCGTACACGATCGCGTCGCGTTCGGTGTAGGTCACCGTGCGGGTGCCGAGGTCCACGCCGCGCCAGGCGCCGGCCGGCTTCTGCTCCACTGCCGTCATTCTTCGGTCCTTCCAGATGTTTCGGGTCAGGCGGCGCCGAGGATCAGACCGCTCGTGGGAACCGCGGTTCCCGCCGTGACGATCACGTTCTCGACACCCTCGGGCTGGTTGGTGGACGTGCCCCGCAACAACCGGACCGCCTCGGCAATGCCGTTGACGCCGTGCAGGTACGCCTCACCCACCTGGCCGCCGTGCGTGTTGCTCGGCAACCGTCCACCGACCTCCAGATTGCCCTCGCGGATGAAGTCCTTGGCCTCGCCGGGAGGGCAGAAGCCGAGTTCCTCGAGCTGCGGGAGCACCAGAGGAGTGAAGTGGTCGTAGAGGATTGCCGCGTTGATGTCGTCCGCCGTCAGGCCGCTCTGCCCGTAGAGCTGGCGGCCGACCAGGCCCATCTCCGGGATGCCGGTGATGTCGGGACGGTAGTAGCTCGTCATCATGTGCTGGTCCTTGCCGCTGCCCTGCGCGGCGCCCTTGACGATCGCGGGCTTGTGGCGCAGGTCCTTGGCGCGCTCGGCCGAGACGACGACGAGGGCCTGACCACCGTCGGTCTCCTGGCAGCAGTCGAGCAGGTGCAGCGGCTCGGCGATCCACCGGGAGTTCTGGTGGTCCTCGAGCGTGATGGGTTTGCCGTAGAACCACGCGGCGGGGTTGTTCGCGGCATGCTTGCGTGCCACGACAGCGACCCGGCCGTAATCCTCACTCGTCGCACCGTACTGGTGCATGTACCGCCGGGCGAACATCGCGACCCACTGGGCGGGAGTCGCCAAACCCTGCGGGGTAAGCCACGCGTACGCGGCGCGGTCGGCACTGCTGTCCATCGGGCGGTCGTGCTGGCCGAGTCCGAAGCGGACACCGGAACGCTCGTTGAACGCGCGGTAGCAGACCACCACGTCGGCGACGCCGGTCGCGACGGCCATCGCAGCCTGCTGCACGGTGGCGCACGCCGCGCCGCCGCCGTAGCCGATCCGGGAGAAGAACTTCAGCTCCCCCAGGCCGCAGTTGCGGGCGACGAGGATCTCGCCGTTGGTCTCCATCGTGTACGTGGCCAGGCCGTCGACCTCGGACGGGTCGATGCCGGCGTCGGCGAGAGCCGCGGTGACGGCCTCGCACGCGAGCTGCAGCTCGGAGCGACCGGACTTCTTCGAGAACTCGGTGGCGCCGATGCCGACGATCGCGGCGGCACCCGAGAGCGGGCTGACGGCCATCAGACGCCCTTCCCTTCGCTCGCCGGGTAGGCGACCGTGACGGTGCCGGAGAGGTGGTTGCCGAGGCTGTTCGCACCCTGGATCTTCACCTCGACGAGCCCGTTGTCCATGGACACGACCTCACCGGTCATCGTCATGGTGTCGCCCGGGTAGTTCGGGGCACCGAGGCGGATCTTCACCCGGCGCACCGTCGCGAACGGACCTGCCCAGTCCGTCACGAACCGCCCCGCCAGACCGTTGCTGGTGAGGATGTTCATGAACACGTCCTTCGAGCCGCGCTCTCGCGCCAGCTCCGGATCGTGGTGCACGTCCTGGAAGTCCCGCGTGGCGATGGCGGTGGCCACGATGAGCGTGCGGGTCAGTGGAATCGCCACCTCGGGCAGCACCTCGCCGACCGCGATGTCGTCGTAGCCGCGCCCGGCGAGCGCGGGTGCGGTGGCGGTCACGCGACCACCTCGACACCGGCCGCGAGCTGCGCGCCCAGGCGGGCGAGGTCGGACGCGGAACCACCGAGGGTGGCGCCGATCTGCTTGCCCCACAGCAGGTGCCGGTGCACCGGGTAGTCGGTGTCGACACCCATGCCGCCGTGGACGTGCGTGGTGCGGTGCACCACGCGCTGGCCGCCGTCCGTGGCCCACCACTTCGCGACGAGCACCGACGTGCCGGGTTCCTCGCCCTGTGCGAGCAGCCACGCGGCCTGCCACAGCGTCACGCGCATGGCCTCGAGGTCGATGTAGCAGTCCGCCAGCTGGTGGTTCACGGCCTGGAACGTCGCGAGCGGACGCCCGAACTGCGTGCGGCCGTTGAGGTACGTCACGGCCTGCCGCACCGCGCCGGAGCCGACACCGAGCGCGATCGCGGCCAGTGCGAGCTCGACACGGTCGAGCAGCCACCGAGCGGCGCTGCCGTCGGTGGGGCCGAGCAGCTCCGCGGGAGCCGACTCGAACGTGACGTTGCCGCAGATCTCCCAGTTGGTGGACTGCGTCTGCTCCACCGAGACGCCCGCGGCGGCCAGGTCCACGACGAACAGCCCGGCACCGGTCGGCGTGGTCGCCGACACGATCGCGCGGTCCGCGACGTGGGTGATCGGGACGACGGCCTTCGCTCCGGTCAGGGTCCACCGGCCGCCTGCCTCGGTCGCGGTGGTGTTCGGGTCGCCCGCGACATACGGACCGAACTCCTCGAGACCGATCGTGAGGAAGCTGCTGCCCTCGGCGACACCCGGGACCAGCGCGCCGCGCTGCTCGTCGGTGCCGAACTCGGCGACCGCGAGGGCCGCGAGGACCGACTGCCAGATCGGCACCGGCGCGACGTGCCGGCCCTGCTGCTCGAGCAGCACGTACAGCTCGGACAGGCCGAGTCCGCCGCCGCCGAGATCCTCGGGCAGGGCGACGCCGAGCAGGCCCGTACCGGCCAGTTCCCGCCAGAGCTCTCGGTCGATCCGCTCGTCGCTCAGCTCGACCTGCTTGACGCGATCGATGCCGGCCTTGCTGGTGAACACCTCGTCGGCGAGGTTGCGAATCGCCTCTTGCTCTTCGCTGAAGTTGAAGTCCATCTACGAGTCCTCCCGTGCGGCCGGACGGAACGCGGGTAGCGTCAGATCCGGGTCGGCGTCGATCCAGTCCAGTTCCACCGGCATGTCGATCTCGACGTCGTCCGGTGCGACGCCGGTCATGTTCGCGACCAGGCGGGTGCCCTCCTCGAGTTCGATGGTCGCCACGACGAGCGGGTACTCGAATCCGGGGATCTGCGGGTGGTGGTTGACGACAAAGCTGTAGACGACGCCGCGGCCCGAGGCGTCGACGGTGTCCCAGTCGAGCGAACGGCACTGCCCGCACATCGGCCCGGTGGGGTGCCGCAGCGTGCCGCAGGCGGTGCAGCGCTGGATCACCAGGCGGTGCTCCTTGGCGGCCTCGAACCAGAAGGCGTTGTCGGCGTTGAGCGCCGGGCGCGGCCGCAGGCCCCTGGGCTTCTCGGCCGCCTTCGGCCGGAAGCGCAGCGTGCGCCACCGCTGGGTCGCGACGACCTCGTCGTCGCCGTTGCGGTACGTCTTGAGCGTCGTGACGAAGTGCCCGACCCCCAGTCCGGTGGCCTTCTCCGGGGAGATCGACTCGATCACCTCGGTGAGCGAAACCCGGTCGCCGGGGCGCAGTTCCACGAAGAACTCGAAGTCCGAGTCGGTCGCGACGACGGACGTGAACCCCTCGCCGTCGAGCGTGGCGATCAGGTCCGTCCACACCTGCGACGGGTCGTTGTTCGCCATCTTGTCGGTGAACGTGCGCATCGTCCAGACCTGCGCCATGAGCGCGGGCGCGACCGCACCGTCCCGGCCGGTGGCCCGGGCGGCCTCGTCGTCGAGGTAGACGGGGCTGGTGTCGCCCATCGTCTCGACCCAGTGCCGGATCATCGGGGTGTTGACCTCGTCCGGACCCCAGGTGGTGGGTGTGAGGGTCTGTCCCTCGAATGCCCTGAGCGTGGTGAGGAATTCGCTCACTTGACCCTCTTATCGCGCACGAGACCCAGGCCCATCGTGCCGACCATGTCGCGCAGCACCTCGTTGACGCCGCCGCCGAACGTGTTGACCATGCCCTGACGGGAGATCTGCTCGATCTGACCGGCCAGCAGAGCGCCCGGCGACTCGGGCCGGATGCGGCCCGCGGCGCCGAGGATGCCGAGCAGGGTGCGGTACACGTCGATGTGGGTCTCGGTGCCGTACGCCTTGGTGGCGCCGGCGTCCGCGCCGGACAGGGTGTCCGCGGCGACTGCGGCCGTCATCTTCCAGTTCAGCAGGCGCATCGCCTCGAGCTTCGCGTGCGTGCGAGCGAATTCCTGCTGCACCCAAGGAATCTCGATTGCGCCGTTCTCCTTGGCCCAGTCGAGGACCTGGTGCCACAAGCCGTAGGTGCGGCCGCCGATCGCGGCCAGGCCGATGCGCTCGTGGTTGAGCTGCGCGGCGATCAGCTGCCAGCCGCCGTTGACGTCACCGATGACGTCCTTCTGCGGGACACGGATGCCGCTGTAGTACGTCGAGGTCACCATGAGTCCGCCGACGGTGTTGATCGGCGACCACGAGAAACCGGGGTCGTCGGTGGGGACGACCAGGATCGAAATGCCCTTGTGCTTCGGGGCATCCGGATCGGTGCGGCACGCGAGCCACACGAAGTCGGCGGTGTTGGCGCCGGAGGTGAAGATCTTGTTGCCGTCGACCACCCACTCCTCGCCGTCCAGGACGGCGCGCGTCTTGAGCGACGCGAGATCGGTGCCGGCCTCGGGCTCGGTGTAGCCGATGGCGAAGACGATGTCGCCTGCGAGGATGCCCGGCAGGAAGCGTTCCTTCTGCTCCTCGGTGCCGTACTTCATCAGCGTCGGGCCGACGGTGTTGACGGTGACGAACGGGAACGGCAGGCCGGCCCGCTGGACCTCGTCGAAGAACACGAACTGTTCCTCGATGGAGCGACCCTGTCCGCCGTACTCCGTGGGCCAGCCGATGCCGAGCCAGCCGTCCTGCCCGAGCAGCTTGACGACCTCGCGGAAGTGCTCGCCGCCCACCCCCTGCTCGCCGGCTGCGCGACGCCTCTCCGCAGGCAACAACGCCGCGAAGTACGCGCGCAGTTCCCGGCGCAGCTCGAGCTGCGCGGCCGACTCCCTCAACTCCATCGTTAGCTCTCCTCAATCCCGCTGTCCCGCGAAATTCGGACGCTACGGGGTGATCCGGATTCGGTCCCGATCAGTCTCACTCAGCGGTAGAGCGGCTGTCCCGACATCGGCGTGAGTGCCGTGTTCCGGGGCGCCCTCGCGCGGAACGAACACACCGACGCCGAGGGCCAGCAGCGCCGCGCCCGCCGCTATCGCGAAGACCGCGGCGTACGCGTCCGCGGTGGGGAACTCGACCCCGGCGACGTACATCACCGACGCGGTCGTGACGGCGGCGACGACCGCGCTGCACACCGATGTGCCGATCGAACGGGCGAGGGTGTTGAGGCTGTTCGCGGCCGCGGTCTCGGTCACCGGCACGGCCTGCATGATCATCGCCGGGATCGATCCGTATGCGAATGCGGCACCGATCGAGGTGACCGCGGTCGCGACGATGACGACGACGAGCTGGTGCGGCGCCACGACGCGAACGAGGTTGGCGACCATCAGAATCGCGGTTCCGACCAGGAAGCCGAACCGTGGCCCGCGGCACCGGGACAGGAGAGCGGTCACCGGCGAGAAGGCGATCATCATCAGCCCGCCGGGCAGGAGGGCGAGCCCGCTGAGGGTCAGGGACATCCCGTAGCCGTAGCCCGTATCCCGCGGCGCCTGGAAGATCTGGGCACTGACCATGAACGAGGTGAACATCGCGAATCCGACGAGCACGGACGCGATGTTCGTCAACAGCACCTGACGGCGAGCGGAGACCCGCAGGTCAACCAGGGGCTGGCGGGCGGAGTCCGCATCGCCGGCCCTGCCGATCCGCAACTCGTACGCTCCCCAGGCGAGGAACAGCAGCGCGGAGGCGCCGAACAGGCCGAGCACCGGCCCACTCCCCCAGCCCCACGCATTGCCCTGGGTGACGGCGAGCAGCAGGCAGACCAGCGCGACCGACAGTCCGACTGCGCCGCCGAAGTCGAACCGGCCACCGGATCGGACCGGCGATTCGGGGACGAGGCGCCACACCGCGACCAGCTCGACCAGACCCAGCACGGCGGCCCCGCCGAAGAGCCAGTGCCAGCTGAAGTGTTCGGCGATGACGCCGGTCATGGGCAGGCCGATGGCGCCACCCGCCCCGAGCGTCGAGCTCATCAGCGCGATGCCCGAACCCACCCGTTCGGGGGGCAACTCGTCGCGCATGATGCTGATGCCGAGCGGGACCACCCCCATCGCGGCGCCCTGCAGCGCGCGGGCCACGAGCACGACGCCGAACACGTCGGAGACCGCACCGAGCAGGCTGCCCGCGACCATCAACGCCAACGCGACGAGCAGCAGACGGCGTTTGCCGAACATGTCGCCGAGTCGCCCGAGCACCGGCGCACAGACGGCGCCGGCGATGAGGTTCGCGGTGACGAGCCACGCGGCACCGGAATGGCTGGTGTTCAGCAGACGCGGGAACTCGGGCAGGAGTGGCACCACGATCGTCTGCATCAGCGACACGACGATCCCGCCGAGGGCCAACGTGACGACCACGACTCGGGCCGATGAGGGTGCCCGACCGGATCGCACTGGTGTGGGCACTGCTCTTCCCCGTTTCACTTGTAGGCCGCGTGTCCGCATCGTCTCACGCACCGCACGAGACAGCGGTAGGCGTTCCCGCTCAGCGGATGGGTGCCGCCACCGCCGACCTCCGCACCGCATACTCGACCCATGAGCGATCTCCCATCCGATCTGCCCGGGCGCTACGCGGTCGCCGTGGACACCCGTGACGCAGCCGCGCTCGCCGCCTTGTTCACTCCCGACGCCGAGTTCGTGCAACCACCGGCGGTCACCCGCGGGGAGGCCGTGGTGACCGTCGGCGCGGACTCCATCGCCGCTGCGATCCTCGGCGGCACCGCCCATCTGCACTCGACGCATCACGCCGTGCACCAGCAGGTCCTCGACGCCGACGGGGATACCGCGACCGGCCAGGTGTACTGCCTCGCCCACCACCTGTACCGGAACCGTCGCGGCGACCTGCGCGACAACGCGATCGCGATCCGCTATCAGGACAGCTACCGCGCCACGGACGGACGCTGGGCGATCGCGCGGCGCGAACTGGTCGTCGACTTCGCCGAGGACCGCGAGGTGACGATCCCGGGCGCCTGAGGATTCCGCGGAGCACGTCAGGCGGTCACGGCACCCCGAGCCATCGCAGACCCGCCGCCGTCCCGGCGGCGGCGACTACGGAGACGACGAAAGGCGCCCTGCGCCAAGCGAGTACGCCGCCGACCAGCACACCCGACGGTCGCGCGATGCCCGCCACACCGCCTGCCTCGGTCAGCGCACCGGTCGCGGCGACCGCGACGAGCAGCACGACCGCACCGGTGGAGAGCATCGCCCCGAGCCGGTCGGGGACAACCCCGCGCGAGCGCAGCGCCGGTCCCGCCGACCGGAACGCGAGGGTGCCGGCGCCGAGTACCAGCACCGCCACCACCAGCATCGGACCTCCGTTCATGCCGTAGCCGCCTCGCCCGACTTCTCGGCGGCAGGCGAGCGTGGCTTCATCCAGATCAGCGCCACGAGAGCGGCCGGCGCCAGCAGGACGGGAATCCCGGCCGGCAGGAACGGGGTCGCGGCCACCGCGATGACGGCCCCGAGTACTGCGACCGTCGCGGTAGTGCGGTCTCGCAAGGCCGGAAAGACCAGTGCGAGAAGGACAGTCGGGAACATCGCGTCAAGGCCGAACGCGTTGACGTCGTCGATGAAGCTGCCGGCGGTCGCGCCGATCAGGGCGCCGAGCGGCCAGCAGAGCCCGATTCCGATCGCGCACAGCCAATAGGCGGCTCGCCGGCGGACGGGATCGGACTGCGCCAAAGCGAACACCGTGCTCTCGTCGTTGAGTAGGTGACTGCCGACGAGCCGACGCCACCCGCGGCCGGTCACGTCACCGACGGCCAGGCCGAACGGCAGGTGCCGTGCGTTGACCAGCAGACCGCCGGCCAGCGCGGCAAGCAGGCCACCGCCTGCGGCGACAATGCCCACGAACAGGAATTCCGAGGCCCCGGCGAGCACGACCACCGACATGAGCACCGGCACCCACGGCGCGAACCCCAGGCCGACCGCGAGCGCTCCGTACGACACTCCGACGAGGCCGTCGGCGAGGCAGACCAGGGCGATGTCGCGCCGCAGCGCGGTGTCGAGTGTTCGCCATGTCGAACGCATGGACTTTATAATGAACACCGGTCGAAGTGTTCGTCAAGTCGAACATCGGGATCGATATAGTGAACACCATGGCATCGGACGGGAAAGCACCCCTGGACGTCATCGCGTCCTCACTACGCCGCGAACGCGAACGCGCGGGCCTCTCACTCACCGAGGTCGCGCGCCGCGCCGGGGTCGCCAAGTCCACCCTGTCCCAGCTCGAATCGGGCACCGGCAACCCGAGCGTCGAGACGCTGTGGGCGCTCAGCGTCGCGCTGGACATCCAGTTCGCCCAGCTCATCGACCCCCCGAAGCCGCGCGTCCAGGTGATCCGCGCCGACGAGGGTCCGGTGGTGCGCTCCGAACGGACCGACTACCAGGCCACCCTGGTGTCCTCGTGCCCGCCGAACGCGCGGCGCGACGTCTACCGGCTCGCCGTGGAGCCGGGCCCCGCACGCGAGTCCGATCCGCACCTACCCGGGGTCGTCGAGCACGTCGTGATCAGCGCGGGCCGCGCGCTGGTCGGCGTCATCGAGGACCCCGTCGAACTCGGCCCCGGCGACTACATCGCGTATCCGGGCGACGTCGCGCACGTGTTCCAGGCACTCGAACCCGGAACCAGGGCGGTCCTGATCTCCGAGCACCCCTAGCGGGCTCCAGGCGTTACCGCTGCCGGGCCCGCCTGCCTCCGGTGCCGCGGGTCGATTCGAGCGACCGCCTGGCCTGTTCTTCCGTGACGTTGGGGCTCACCCGCAACTGCGACAGCGGCACCTCGCGGCCGGACTCGCTGCGGACCTCGACCCGCACCGGGTCTCCGGTCGTGTCGTCGCTCAGCCCGAGCGGACCACCGCGCCCACCCTGCAGGTACTTGTCACCCCACTGCATCAGGGCCAGAACCGCGGGCAGCAGGTCGCGCCCCTTCTCCGTGAGCACGTACTCGTAGCGGGTCCGCTGACCCGGCTCCTTGTACGGCGTCCGCTCGAACAGACCCTCTGCGGTCAGTTCCCGCAACCGGGACGCCGCCACCGCCTCGGTAATCCCGACGCGACGCGCGAAATCATCGAATCTTGTTGTGCCGTAGTAGGCCTCGCGCAGAATCAGCATGGCCGAGCGGGTGCCGACCACCTCCATCGCCCTGCCGATCGAACAGTGCGTGGCCAGCCACGCCTCGCGATCGGCGAGGAATCCGTCCAGTCGTGCCGCTTCCATGCGACCAGCGTACCCCTGGCTTGCCAAAACCAGAGTCAGTGTCTAGCTTGCTGACTATGGCAATCAATAGTCAGGTGTCCGAGCGTCGCACACCGGAGAACCCTCGGGTCGGGCCGCTGCTCGCGGTCCTGTCCGGAGCGTCCTTCCTCGCGAGCCTCGACCTCTTCGTCGTCAACGTCGCCTTCGCCGACATGGCCGCGAGCTACCCGGGGCACACCCTCGGCCAGCTCAGCTGGGTGCTCAACGGCTACGCGATCGTGTACGCCGCACTGCTCGTCCCGCTGGGTCGCCTGTCCGACCGCATCGGGCGCAAACGCGGATTCGTCGCGGGGCTCGCCCTGTTCACCGCCGCAAGCGCCGCGTGTGCCGTCAGTCCCACGCTGTGGCTGCTCGTCGTCTTCCGCCTGCTGCAGGCCGTCGGCGCCGCAGCCCTCACCCCGGCCAGTCTCGGGCTCGTGATCAGTGCCGTCCCGGAGGCCGCCCGCGCCGGCGCCGTGCGCATCTGGGCCGCGACCGGGGCGGCGGCCGCTGCGCTCGGTCCGGTGATCGGCGGACTTCTGGTCGAGGCGTCCTGGCGGTGGGTGTTCCTGATCAACATCCCGATCGGCCTCGCCTTCCTGGCCGCGGCGCGGCGGGTCGTCCCCGACGTACCAACCGGCCGCCTCCGCCCCCGCCGAGTCCTGCTCGGCGCGGGGCGGCGTTGGATAGGGGTAGGCGCGCTGGCCGGCCGGGAGGTG
>NZ_JBHZAH010000090.1:0-10085 GCF_042754225.1 Rhodococcus sp. NPDC059234 | reverse complement strand
GTCCCCGACGTCCGACCCGCCGCCGACGGCACCGGCCTCGACCTGCTCGGCGCGGCGCTGCTGACGATCGGGATCGGCGCGCTGGCCTTCGGCCTCGTGCAGGGTCCCGACTGGGGCTGGTCGGGCGCGCCGATCCTCGCGGCCTTCGCCGTCGCCGTCGCGGCGGCCGCCGCGTTCTGGCTACGAAACACCCGGCACCGCGACCCGCTCGTGGAACCGGCACTGCTGCGGGTGCGCACCTTCGCGTGGTCGAACGCCGCGGCGCTGCTGTTCAGCGCAGCCTTCGCGGCCGGACTGCTTGCGAACATCATGTGGTTGCAGCAGGTCTGGGGATACTCGGCGCTGCTCACCGGCCTGGCCGTCGCGCCCGGACCGCTGCTCGTCCCCGCGTTCGCAGCGGTCGGGCAGGCGCTGTCCCGACGACTTCCGGCCGGGACCATCACCGCAGCGGGATGCGCCCTGTGGGCGCTCGGCACCGTCGCGGTCGCAGTCTCCGTCGGCCCGGACCCGAGTTACGCGACGCAGATGCTGCCCGGCTGGCTGGCCGCAGGGGCCGGAGTCGGGCTGGCTCTGCCCACCATCCTGTCCTCCGCCACCGCCGACCTGCCCGCAGACCGGTCCGCCACCGGCAGCGCGGTCGTGAACATGACCCGACAGATCGGCGCGGTCCTCGGCGTCAGCATGGTCGTCGCCGTGCTCACGCTCGGCCTGTCGGCCGGAGAGGCACCGACCCTGGCCGCCTTCGAGCACACCTGGTGGGCGATCGCGGCGGTGGCGGCCGGCGCGGCGGTCCTCGCTCCAGGGATGAACCCGCGCGGGCGAACGATGCCGTAGCCGAGCATTTCGGAAGGATCGGCCCCGGCCGGCGGGGCCGATCCTTCCGAACTCGCGAGAGGACAATGGTCGGCATGACCGAACGCAAGCCGTGGGACGTGCCGTTCGAGTCGTGGATCGAGCGACAGATCCGACTCGCACAGGAACGAGGCGAGTTCGACAATCTGCCTGGCGCCGGAAAGCCGATCCCGCACCTCGGCGACGACGACGAACTGTGGTGGGTCAAGAACAAGCTGCGCGCCGAGGGGCTGACGACCGAGGCGCTGCTGCCGCCGTCCCTGCAACTGCGACGCGAGGTACAGCGACTACCCGGCACCATCGCCGACCTGCCGAGCGAGCAGTCGGTCCGGGACGCCGTCGCGGACCTGAACCACCGCATCGCCGACTACCTGCGGGCACCGAGTGCGCCGGTGGTGCCGGTACACCGGGTGGACGCCGACGCGGCGGTGTCCGAGTGGCGGACCCGCCGCCCCGACCGTCGCATCTGACGGCCAGGCGCGGTCGAGCCGACGGGCGTCGCGGCCCACCTGCCGTGGACCGCGGTCCGCACGTCGCCGAGACCGTGTCCCGCCTCGAGCAGCTCGGTGCCCTTGTGCACGACGGCAGTGATCAGCTCGGCGGCCAACTCGGGTTCCGACTCGCCCTCGCCCCTCACGGACTCGACCAGCGATGCACGAGGCTCTCGCGCATCGCGGTGAACCGCGAGTTCCGAAAAGACCGCGGGGACAGTGCCGTCAGGGCCCGCCGCTGTTCGGCACGGTGTTCGACGACCGTGGCTGCCGCGATCCGGGGCACGGGCCCTCCCCGTCGGGACACGGGAGCGAGTCAGTGATGCGGATGCAGCTGGCCGTCAACCATTTCGAGGACGCGGTCGCAGTGCATCAGCACGTCGTGGTCGTGGGTCACCATGACCGTAGCGACGCCCACCTCGTGGGTCTCGCGCGCGAGCAGTTCGACCACCTCGTGACTGCGTTTCCGGTCGAGCGCTGCCGTCGGCTCGTCCACGAGCAACAGGGAGGGACTGCCCATGAGCGCCCGCGCGATCCCGACTCGCTGGCGTTCGCCGCCGGAGAGCTGCCCCGGCCTGCGGTCGGCGCGATGACTCATGCCGACCGAGTCGAGCAGCTCGTCGACGTCGCGGCCGGGTCGCGCGGTGATCTTCGGGACGAGCCGGAGCTGGTCGCGTGCCGTCAGCGCGGGAATGAGATTCCCCGACTGGAATACGAATCCGACCTTGTCGCGCCGCAGTTTCGCCAGCGCGCGGGTGGGCAGGGCCGTGACGTCCACGCCGTCGACATCGACCGCACCACTCGATGGACGGCTGAGACCCCCTGCGACCGCGAGCAGGCTCGATTTGCCTGCCCCGGACGGCCCGACGATCGCCACGAGCTCGCCGCGCGGCACCTGCAGGTTCACCCGGTCCAGCGCGAGCACGGTGGTGTCGCCGTCGCCGAACCGGAGACTGACATCGATGAGCGCGAGGCCGGTGGTCGTTGCCTGGGTGGTGGTCATCGGTTCTCTCCCAACGCGGTCAGCGGGTTGACGCGGGTGATGCGGACGATGGCGACCGCGGCACCGACCAGACCCAGAATGATCAGCAGCACTGCACCGTTGACGACCGGTCCGGTCTCGAGCGCGAACGGCATCCCACTGCCCTCGAGCCCGGAGCCGAGTCCGAGGCCGAGACCGACACCCACCGTGATGGAGCCGAGCAGCACGACGATCGCCTGGACCAGGCCGTCGCGCAGCAGGAACCCGGTGGATGACCCCATTGCCCGCAGAACCGCGAGTTCGCGGGTTCGTTGCACCGTCCAGATGCTGAAGAACGCGCCGACGACGAGGGCGGCGATCGCGTACAGGAACGTCTTGATCATCGACATGGTCATCATCTCGGCCGAGAAACCGGGTGACGAGTCGAACGATCCGTCGAGCGTCTTCGCGGAGGTTCCGGCCGCTGCGTCACCCGCGGCGAGGTCCGGCACCGCACCGTCGACACCACGAAGGGCGATGACGCTCGCCTCGGAATACGCACTGGGGGCGGCTTTTTCGCCCATCTTGGCGCCGGCGTGCACCTCCTGCCAGGTGCGCAGCGGGAGGTACGCGACGTCGACGTGACCGAAAGTTCGCTTGTCGTCCGTGAATCCGACGACGTCGAGCGTGGTGCCGAGCCGGTCCAGGACGACGGTGTCGCCAAGTGCGACCCCCTGGTCCCGGAGTGTGGAGCTCACGATGATGTCGGTGTCCGAACGCAGCGCCCCTCCCTCGGCGGGGACCGGTTCGAGGAACGAACCCGGTTCGATTCCGAAGAGCGTGAGATCGACCGGGGTGCCGGCGCCGGTCTTCGCGTTGACGATCATGTTTCCGAACAGCGCGGCGTCCTGGACGTCGGGGCGTTCGCGCCACTGTTGCGCCTGCTGTTCGGTCACGACCGACCGCGAGAACGCGGAGTCGGTCTTGGTGCCCTGTTCGAAGGCGAAGGCCTGGATCGGAGTCCGCTGCAGGGCGGAGACACCGTCGTTGACCAGGCCGGACGAGAGCCCCGACAGGATCACCATGAGGATGGAAATCAGGGCGATGACCGCGCCCATCAGGAGAAATCGGGTGCGCGCGAACCACAGTTCGCGCAGGGCGAGAAACATGAGGGGACTCCCACTGGTCGTCGAAACGGTCTCGGCGCCGCTCGGGTACCCCGTTTTATCGACGCGCTGCCGACATCATATCGACATCGTGTCGGTATGATGTGTGGCGTGCGTTACTACTGCCGGCAGTAGGAGTGGTGGGGCGGGCACACCCGCCTCGTTCAGGCCAGCGCCATCCGCGCCGAGCACTCGGCCATCTCGTCGAGCACCGCGTCGAGGGTGGTGGCGCGCCGTGACGCCGAGAGCAGGATCCGATCGGAGCCGAGCGAGCGCGCCCACTCGAGCTTCGCCTCGTCCATCTTCGGCAGGATGTGACCGAGCACCACCGACACCTCGGCGGGGTCGCGCCCGGCGTCCGTCGCCGTGGTCCGCATCAACGAGATGGCCGCGTCCAGGTCCTCGCCTCCGAGGCCGAGCGGCTGGAAGCCGTTGCCCAGCCTCCCCGCCCGCCGGGCCGCGGCCTTGCTGTGCCCGCCGATGTAGAGCGGCACCCCGGACTCGCGGGCCGGCTTCGGGAACGAGTACGCGCCGGAGAACCGGTGGAACTCGCCGGCGAAGTCGACGCCGTCCGAGCCGCCCGCCCACAGCGCGCGCATGACCTCGACGGCCTCGTCCGCGACCTTGCCGCGGCGGTCGAAATCGCCGCCGCAGGCCTCGACCTCCTCGCGCATCCAGCCCAGCCCCAGACAGATCCGCACCCGCCCGCCGGAGAGCCGGTCGAGGGTGGCGAGCCGCTTGGCCAGCACCACCGGATTGTGGTTCGGCAGCACCAGCACCCCGGTCGCCAGGCCGAGGGTGGTGGTGGCACCGGCCACGAAGGAGAGCAGCTCCAGCGGATCGGGCAGCGGGCAGTCGTCCGGCAGATGCGACTTGCCGGTCGGCGAGTACGGGTACTCGCTGCCCGTGTTCCCGATCACCACCGAGTGCTCCACCGCGGAGATCTCGTCGAATCCGAGAGACTCTGCCGCCCTTGCGAACTCGAGCACCTTCTCCGGATCGCCTGCCATTCCCAGTTCCACCGGGAAAACCACACCGAGCTTCACGTCACGCCTTTCCGTCGTCATCAGTCCATGATGGCGTCGACCAGTTTCGGCGCCCACACCACCTTGCCCAGAAACCTGTCCGCCCCGGGATCGGTGGCCAGCCAGACCGCGGCGCGGGCAGGAATCGTTGCGGGGACCGATTCGAAACCGCTGTCGACGATGGCATCGGTGCCGCCCCGAGCCCGTCCGGACTCGGTCACCACGAACCCGGGGCTGAGGTTGAACGCGCGGATCCCACTGCCGCGGTACTCCGCGTTCACCGCGCCCGCGAGCCGGCCGAAGGCGGCCTTCGACGCCGCGTACGACAATCCCCAGCCACCCTCGCCGGGCGCTGCGGGCGGGTCCATGCTTGCCGAGCCGGACACCAGATCGATCACCACTCCCGATCCACGCGCCACCATCTGGGGCAGCACCCGTTGGACGAGTGCGAGTTGGTGCAGGAAATTGCCGCGCACCATCGTCTCGGCGTCAGCCATGTCGATGTCGAGAATCCGGTCCATGTTGCCCGCGGTCTGCGCGTAGGCGTTGTTGACGAGAACGTCGATGCGGCCCCAGGTCTCGAGCGCGTGATCGGCCGCGGCCGTCACCGAGGACCGGTCGAGCAGGTCCATCGGCACCGGAAGGGCCCGGACCCCGAGGGCCTGGACCTCCGCGGCCGTCGTCGCGAGGCTGCCCGGGACGGGGATCGAATCGCCGTGCGTGCGCGGTGCGACCCGACCGTCACCCTCCCGCACGGTGCGCGCGGTGAAGGCCACGTCGAACCCCGCGCGGGCGAAGGCCAGAGCGGTCTCCCGCCCAATCCCCCGGCTCGCGCCGGTCACGAAGGCGACGCGACGATTCGTCGTCGACTCAGACACCGAGGAACCGCTGCCGCCCGGACGCCTGGAACTGCTGTTCGAGGTCGCGCTTGTCGTCGTCGGACATGGGCTGGTAGTTCGGACCGCCGCGTCCCTCCCAGCTGAACACGGGCTCGTCGGTGCGCCACAACTGCGCCTGCAGTTCGCGCTTGAGCACCTTGTTCGAACCCGTCACCGGGAGGTTCGTCGACACCCGCACGAATCGCGGCGCCGACTTGGCGCCCAGGTCGTCCTGGGTGCCGAGGAACGCGGCGAACTCCTCCGGGTCGAAATCGGTGTGGTCGGCGACCTCGATCGCGGCCATCACCTGGTCGCCGGAGCGTGGGTCCGGGACCGCGTACACGCCGGTCGCGATGATCTTCGGGTGCCGGCGCAGGACCCGCTCGATCATCAGAGCGGAGGTGTTCTCGCCGTCGACGCGGATCCAGTCACCCTTGCGGCCGGCGAAGTAGATGAACCCCGCCTCGTCGACGTAACCGAGGTCGCCGGTCCAGTACCAGCCGTGCTTGATCCGGTCGGCGATCGCCTGCTCGTTCTTGTAGTAGCCCTCGAAGCGCTTGGCGCCGCCCTTGTCGATCATTTCGCCGATCGCCTCGTCCGGATTGAGGACACGACCGTGCTCGTCGAGCCTCGCCCGCGCGCACTCGATGCGGGTGTCCGGGTCGACGACCGCGATCTCGTCGTGCGCCGGCCGGCCCAGCGCACCCTCGGGCGCCTCCGGGTCGAGCTTCACCGAACCGGCGCCCTCCGACGAGCCGTAGCCCTCGAACAGTTCGGCCCCGAACCGGCGCACGAACTCCGTCTTGTCCTCCGGCGATGCCTCGGTGCCGAATCCGCGGACGAGGGCGTTGTCGATGTCGTCGGCTCGCTCGGGCGTCGCCATCAGGTACGACAGCGCCTTGCCGACGTACGTGAAGAACGTTGCCCCGAAGAACTTCACGTCGGGAAGGAACCCGGACGCAGAGAACTTCCGGGCCCGCGGAAGACACACGGTCGCACCGTTGGCCAGCGCCGGCGCCCACAGCGCCATCAGGGCGTTGCCGTGGAAGAGCGGCATGCAGCAGTAGTCGACGTCCTCGCGGACGTGCCCGTATTTCTTCGTGTTCGCGTACGCCAACCGTGCGAGGCGGCCCTGGCTGCACCGGACTGCCTTCGACATTCCGGTGGTGCCGGAGGTGAACAGCAGCAGGTACAGACTCGACTCGTCCACGGAGGGATCCGCGGTGGGCTCCTCGACCCGGTGCGCGGCGACGGTGTCCGCATACTCGGGGGCGTCGACGAGGACGAACCTGTCCGGCGTCAGGCCGAGGTCCAGGCCTGCGAGCTTCGCCATGCCCTCGGCGTCGGTGACGATGAGCTGGCAGTCCACGTACCGGATCTCGGCCTCGAGTTCCGCCCCGCGGCGGGTCGGGTTGATGCCGACGATCGTGGCGCCGGCCAGCGCTGCGCCGCCGAGCCAGAAGAGGAACTCGGGCGTGTTGTCGAGCAGAACGCCGATGTGGAAGGGCCCGTCGGCTCGAAGCGACGTCGCCAGGGCGCCGCGGGCCGCGCTCTCCCGGACGGTCTCGTCCCAGGTCCAGTCCCGATCCGTGGTCCGGGTTCCCAGGTGCTCGTCGCCCAGACGGTCCAGCAGCATCTCGGCAATGGTGGCGCGTTCCAACTCGACTCCTGTACTCGATATCCGACTGCTCCCGGCGGCCGTCACCGCGCGGGCACCGGCGGCGGCGTTCCCGGCTGATCAAGGTCGGTCACGGTACCTCCTCGTGCAACGATGTGGCACGACGCTATCCATACCTTCCACCGCGGACCTTGGCCAGTCTCGGTCAGTGGAAATGTCGTCCGCGGCCCCCGGTGCGCATGAGATGTTCCTGTGCAATTCGAGCACGTGAGAAAGGCCCATGCATGACCACTCCCGCCGATCCGCAGACGTACCTGGCCACCGTGATGGCTCGGCTGACCCGGCCGGAGGCCCCGTTCGAGCTCGTCGAGGAGGACGTGCTCGGCGCGCGAATGCCGGTCATGCGCCACCGCAGGCAGGGGGTCCACGAGCTGATCGCAGCCTCGTTGGCGTTCGGCGACCGCGACTACCTGGTCACCGATGACCGGCGGATGTCCTTCGCCGAACACGCCGCGGCGGTCGCCTCGCTGGCGCAGGCGCTCGAGCGCGACCACGGCATCGGCAAGGGCGACCGGGTCGGAATCCTCGCCGCGAACACGATCGAGTGGGTGGTCGCGTTCTGGGCCACCCAGGCCCTCGGCGCCATCGCCGTCGGCCTCAACGCCTGGTGGGTGCCCCGTGAGATCGAATACGGACTGCAGCACAGCACCCCGAAGGTAGTGATCGCGGACGCGAAGCGCGCGGCGCTGCTCGCCGAGGTCGACACCGCCGTCCCGGTGCTCACCATGGAACAAGATCTCCCCCGCCTGATCGCAGCCAACCCGGACGCACCGCTGCGCGCAGCCGACGTGACGGAGGACGATCCGGCGGTCATCCTGTACACCAGCGGCACCAGCGGAAGACCGAAGGGCGCCTTGCATTCTCAGCGCAATATCCTGGCGGTGGTGGACTACCACCGGTACAGCGATGCGCTCGCCGACGCCTTCACCGGCAGGGAATACGACCCGTCCGTGCCGAGCGACCGGCGCTACCTGCTCACCTCGCCGCTGTTCCACATCGCCAGCCTGCACAATGTGGTGGTCCCCAAACTCGCGACCGGCAGCGCGGTGATCATGTACCAGGGCGGCTTCGACGCGGATCGGGTGCTCGCGTTGATCGAGCGCGAGAAGGTCACCAACTGGGGTGCGGTACCGACGATGGCGTCGAGGCTGATCGAGCACGGCAACGTCCGCAAGTACGACACGTCGTCGCTCACCGCCTTCTCGCTTGCCTCGGCGCCGTCCTCGATCGCGTTCAAGGCGCGCCTGCGCGAGGAGGTGCCGTTCGCGCACGATTCCCTGGTCGACAGCTACGGCCTCACCGAGTGCAGCACCGGCATCGCGGTGGCCACCCCGGTCGACGTGGACCAGTTCCCCGGAACCCTGGGCAGGCCGATCTTCGGCGTCGCCCTCGAGATCCGCGACCCGCTCGGCGCGCAGGTCCCGGACGGCGTCGAGGGCGAGGTGTGCGTCCGCAGCCCGTACGTGATGCTCGGCTACTGGAACAACCCGGAGGCGACCGCCGCGTCGATCCGTCCCGGAGGCTGGCTGCACACTGGCGACTTCGGCAAGCTCGAGGACGGTCGACTCCGGTTGACCGGTCGCCGATCTGATCTGATCCTTCGGGGCGGCGAGAACATCTACCCCACCGAGATCGAGCAGTGCCTCGACGAGCATCCCGACGTGGTCGAATGCGCGGTCGTCGGGGAACCGCACGAGGACCTCGGCCAGGAGGTCGCGGCGATCGTGGTGGTCGCCGGCGGCTCCACCGTGAACGAGGAGGAACTGCGTCAGTTCGCCGCCGATCGGCTGTCCTACTTCAAGGTTCCGTCGCGCTGGCGCCTGACCACCGAACCGTTGCCGCGCAACGCGACTGGCAAGATGTCACGCGGCCAGATCTCGCTGTAGGGACACCGAACGGTAAGGATCACAGGATGGACATCCGCCACACCATCGAGCGCTTGTCGGCCACCGAGTCGATCCGCGACCTGCTGTACCACTATTCGCACCTGATCGACCGCGGCGAACTCGCCGAGGTCGCAGAGCTGTTCGCCGATGCCCGGTACGGCCAGTGCGACAGCGACGGGGTCCCGGTCGGTGTTCTCATCGACCGGGACCCCGCCGGCGTGTTGCGCGCCAACGAGTCCTTCATCCGCATGTACGGCGATCCGCCGACGCCCCGGACCAAGCACCTGACCACGAACGTGCGTGTCACCGTGGCGGACAGCAATATCGAGGCGAGCTCGCTGGCGTACGTCACGGTGCTTCAAGGCACCGACGAACTGCCGTTGCAGCCGATCCTCACCGGCCGGTACTTCGACCGCTTCGCGCTCGTCGACCGGCAGTGGCGGTTCACCGAACGACTGTGCTGCATCGACCACGTGGGCAACCTGTCCGAGCACGCCCGGAGAACCCTCGCCTGAGGTCCCGCCGTGTTCCGCTCGGCGGCAGCGGACCTTCCGGACCCGCTCGCCACGATGGTAGGACTGCAGGCAGTGAGGGACACAACCGAAGTGGAGGGACCCAGATGACGAGCACGGCGGCGTCGTCCGGCGCAGGCATCGATCCGAACGCACTCGCCGAGCTGCTCGACAAGCAGGCCATCTACGAGGTGGTGATGCGGTACTGCCGCGGCATCGACCGGCTCGACTTCGACCTGGTGCGCGGCGCCTACCACCCGGACGGCATCGACCACCACACCGGCTTCGACGGCAACGTCGAGGAGTTCATCGACTGGGTACGTCCCAAACTCGCACTGTTCGGTGGCACCATGCACGACATCGGGAACCACCTCGTCGAGTTGCACGGCGACCGCGCGATCAGCGAGTCCTATTTCGCGGCAACTCATTGGGGCCATCCCGACTTCGGGGACTTCACCAGCGGGTCACGCTACGTCGACCTGATGGAGCGGCGCGACGGTCGATGGGCCATCGCGGAACGCTGGGCCGTGCGCGAGTGGACGCGCTCCGACGAGGGTCGGATGATCGCGCCGGAGGCCGCCGGTCCGCGCGGCCGCCGCGACGGCGCCGACCCACTGGTCGAACTGCAGTCGCGGC